>JAITAM010000190.1 GCA_031284085.1 Spirochaetaceae bacterium | reverse complement strand
TAGGGTTCAGGATAATAAGTATAGTAGCGGGTGTTTTAGTATTCATCATAATAGGATAATTATAGCAGATCGCTACTGGATTGACAAAGGGCAGGCCAGCCTGCTTCAAAGGTTCGGTGAAATGGCTCGGTTCAGAGGAGGGAAGGAGAGACTTTGGAATTGACCCCAATCCCTACCGCCTGCGCCCTCATCATAGACAAGCAACCCTTAATTATCTTAGATCAAAGTCTAATTGTAGACGAAGAGTCGTACGCCGCCTCCAACAATAACGCCGAAGCTTAGAAACAGCCTGCGGCTGCCGCTTCTGTCAGGCAAAAAGCCGTGTACACCCGTGTAAAAAAGACCTATAATAACCGTAGAAGGTATCTACAATGATATACTGGTCGGTATCCATTCCGTTTTTTTAAGCAAATCAAACACGACCTTTACCAAAGAAGACAATGTTAAAATTACGTTTTTATTATCTTATCCCTATTGACAAAAAATATAAAAGCAAATACTATTGTTCATACGTATTTAGTAATGGGGATTAAGGATTATGACTGATTTATTTCAATGGCATTTTGTGTGGGAATATTTGCCCAGGATCCTACACGCTGTGCCGACTACCCTTTTAATAGTTTTTGTTGGCACAGTAACAGGTCTTATTCTGGGTCTTATCATTGCCATGATCCGCATTGAGCGGATTCCTGTTCTTATGCAGATATCTGTGGTATATGTCTCTTTTATCCGTAGTACTCCGATTTTTGTCCAGATGTTTATTATTTTCTATGGGTTACCGATGGTGTTTATGCTTTTTGGGATCAATATTACTCGTTGGAATGTCCTTTTTTTTGTTTTCATAACCTACGGTATTAATTACAGTGCCTCTATGTCCGAGATAATCCGATCTTCCATCTTGAGTGTGGCGGAATCTCAATGGGACGCGGCTTATGCCGGAGGCATGACTAAACTGCAAATTTATTCTCGCATCATTCTACCTCAATGCGTGGTAACAGCTATTCCTTCTCTTGGTACGTCCATGGTGATGCTGCTCCAAGATTCTGCTTTAGCATATATGCTGGGGGTTATTGATGTCATTGGTCAGGTGAAGATATTGGCGGTTTCTACGACTCATAGTTTAGAAGGATATTTTATCGCCATGATCCTTTTTATCCTTCTATCAATAATTGTGGAGAAGGTTTTTGGGTTTCTTGAAAAAATAACTCGTACCCAAAATAAGGTTACCAGTGTAGTTTAGGTTCCGCTCTCAAGCAAAGCTCTATATTCCAGCGGATCCGATCCATAAATGTGATCATTATTCATTAAGAATAGATGATAAAAGTTATTATTGAGGAGTTTTTTTATGAAAAAGAAAGTTGTGTCTTTAGGGACTTTGATTCTATTGATTTTAGCACTTCTGGCCATGACTGCTTGCAAAGGTAGAGTTCCACAGAACAGCAGTGAGGTAAAAACCGTTATTGCCGGGGTGTATGGAGCGTATCCTCCTTTTAATTACACTGATAGCAATAACGAACTTATTGGATACGAGCTGGAGATTCTCAAAGAAGTTGACAAAAGGCTTCCTCAATATGTTTTTGAATACCAAAAACTATCGGGAGACGTCCTTTTAACCAGTGTCGATGCCGGAAGGGTGGATATAGGTGTCTGCCAGTGGGAATTTAACGTAGATCGGGCAGAGAAATACTATTTCACTGAAGGGTATAATAGCTATGATCTGTATGTAACGGTCCTTGAAAACAATGATACCATCAAGGATATGACCGATCTGGATGGAAAAGTTTTGGGGATCCGTTTAGGAGGAAATTCTTATAACGTTGCCACACGGTATATTGCCGCCCATCCGGAGCTGAACATCAGCTTATTTAATTTACCTTTGGATGAGAGTTTGACCATTCCTAATTTTTTGAACCGTACCTATGACGCGATTCTGGCTAATCCTTTTAACGTAGTGGCTTCTAACTTTTCCAATACTGCTAAATTGAAATATGTGGGAGAAGCGGTATCCTCTTCGGAAGCCCATTTTCTCTTAAAAAAGACTCGAATCGAAGATGACATTGAAACTTTGAAACTTCTAAATGCTATCGATACAGCCATTCTTGCTATGAAAGTGGACGGGACTCTGGCTTTGTTATATGAACAGGAGGTTACTTCCTATCTAAAAAACCTTAGCATAGGTTCATAACTTGAGAGGAAAACAAAAATGAATTTTGATTTTTTCTTTATGCTTGAGGCACTACTTGGAGCGGTGGAACGAATTCCAACGACCCTTTACATCGCGACTGTTTCAGTAATTTTAGGGCTTGTGTTTGGTATGTTCACGGCACTACTCCGGTTTTATGAGGTAAAAGTTATTGCCTCTCTGTTAAAATGGATGATAACTCTCATCAAGGGTATTCCGATCATTTTGCTACTCTTGGTGTTTTATATCATTATGGTAACTACCTATAACGATTTTATGGCTTCTTTAGGGCTAAAATATGTTTTTAGAGATTTTAATACCGCTTATATCGCTATTGCCGCCTTGTCGATCATGTCCTCCACCGGGATGAGTGAAGCCTTTAGAGGGTCATTAGCTGCTATCGATCGATCTCAATTTGACGCAGCCTATGCGATGGGTTTGACTAAACGGCAGACCTTGCTCCGCATTATCTTGCCTCAAGTTGTGCCGGTTTCAATTCCTATAGTGGGTAATCTGTATATTGGTATGCTTAAAGGAGCGGCTCTGGCTTCCACTGTTTCGGTAGTAGATATTTTAAACGGTGCCATTCTAAAAGCAGGAGTAAATTACCGGTATTTTGAAGCGTATGTTGCAGCGGGCCTCGTATTTTGGGGTTTGTCAATTATAATTGAAAAGATTTTTTATACTATTGAGCGCCAATCAAATTCAATATTGAGAAAATCTGCGAACTAAAGGAGTGTTTATGTTAGAGATAAAAGGGATAAAAAAAGCCTTTAATACCAATCAAGTCTTAAAGGGCTTTGATTTCCATGCAAAAAAGGGAGAAGTCGTAGCGCTTATTGGACCCAGCGGTTCCGGCAAAACAACTTTGCTCCGATGCCTTAATTTTCTTGAACAGGCCGATGTCGGTTCTATCAGGATCGATGATTTGTCCGCGGATTTCAAAAATGTTTCCAGCACAACCAGACTTGCCCTACGGAGAAAGACAGCTATGGTGTTTCAAAACTATGCTCTGTACTTCAATAAAACGGCAATTCAAAATGTCATGGAAAGCCTCATAGTAGTCAAAAAAATGAAAAAAGAGAGCGCTCGAAGAATCGCTAAGGATTATTTGGAGCAGGTTGGGTTAAGCGACAAATTTGACAGTAAACCTTTTGAGTTGTCCGGAGGACAGCAACAGCGGGTCGGTATAGCTCGAGCCTTGGCGATTAGTCCTAAGGTGATCCTTTTTGATGAACCTACCAGCGCACTTGATCCCGAGAAGGTCAACGAAATTTTTGATGTAATTAAGCAGGTAGCTCAAAAAGGAATGACTATGGTTATCGTTACCCATGAAATGCAATTCGCCTATGATGTGGCAAACCGAGTGGTGTTTATGGACGAAGGGGAAATTGTAGAGGAAGGGGACCCTCGGGTCGTTTTTAATAACCCTCACGAAGAACGAACTCGACAATTTCTTCAGCGTTTTAACCTTGCTCGAGACACGGAGTATTATATCTAGTGAAGAACGAGGAAGTATTTTCCTTAAGTTATATTAGTTTTTTTGTAAAAGGAGGTAGTATGCCAAGAGCATATTCCGGTATTCGAGAGTCACGACCGTATACCTATAACGATTTGGGTGGACATAGTCTTGCCATTGCGGAAGATTATAAAAAAAAGTGCTTAAAAAATGCCGACCGGTCCTTTAGTCAAGGACTTCAATGTCAGCAAATCAATAGCATCGCCGCACTGCTTTCTCTAGAAGATTCGGTTTTCATTATCCATTCTCCTCAAGGGTGTGCAGGCTGTGTTTCCATGGCTGCCGATGGGTATCGGGTAGGGCAGGCGCACCGGGGAGTAAAATTGATAAAAAGCCCTCGTATTATCGTAACGAATCTGGATCAGAATGATATTATCATAGGGGGAGAGAAAAAGCTGCGGGAAGCTATCTCCCTTGCCACAGAACGCTACGCGCCAAAGATTATTTTTGTGTTTACTTCCTGTGCTTCCGGTATCATCGGGGATGATGTGGATATGATTACCGGGGAGCTACAGAAAGGTAACGAAACATTACTGGTACCTGTTCATTGCGATGGTTTCAAGTCCAAGATTTGTGCCTCCGGTTTTGATGCCGCCTTTATTGCTATCCAAAAACATATCCTCCCTAAAGAAAAGCAGCCGAAGCAAAAAGGGTTAGTGAACCTATTTGCTCCAACTTCTATCAGCTACAAAGATCAGCTCGAAATAGAAAGAATGCTTGGACTTTTGGATGTTGAAGTAAACTATATTCCCTTTTATAGTTCCCTAGAAAAGATCCGCCGGATCACCGGTGCCGAAGCGTCCACCTCGATCTGTAAGGTCTTTGCCGATGAATTTATGAAGGATCTGGACGAATATTATGGTATTCCTTTCGCTCATACGGTGATGCCCATCGGAGTCAGGAACACCGACAAATGGTTTTTAGGTATCGCGGAGCTTTTAGGCAAAGGAGAGAAAGCCAGAGAATATATTCAGAGGGAACACGATCGGATACTGCCTAAATTGGAAGATGTGAAAAAACGCCTTCAAGGTAAACGTGTGTTTATCTGCGGTGGTACGGGGCGGTCGTTTGCCGCGGCAGCTTTAATTGATGACTTTGGTATGGAACTCGTGGGTCTTGAAACTCCGACTTATGACGTAGATGCTCAAATTGATATTGAATACCTCAACGGTATCCATAAGAACTACGTGGTGGATGTGGCAAATATGCAGCCTTTTGAACAGGTGAATCTAGTCAACAAACTTAAACCCGATGTTTTTATCGGTGTTCCTGCGTGGTCAGCTCGTTTCGGTATTCCTACTACCCATGTCTTGGACCCTAAACGGGCTACTATGGGCTACGACGGTATTTTATATCTGGGAAATAAAATCGCCGATCAAGTAGAAAATCCCGGGTTTAACAGAAAACTTTCGGCTTATGCACGGTTGCCCTATAAGCAATCTTGGTATGTGTCGGATGCCTTCAAATTTATCAAGAACAACAAGGGGTAGAATAATATGTCTGTGGTTACTGAAAATCCTCGGGGAACCTGCGTTCTGGGGGGTATTAACAATGTGTTAAGTGCTTTATACAAAGTATGTCCAATCTACCATTCGGGTCCGGGTTGCTGTATGCAAACCAGCGCAGGGGAGGCCGGTCAGGCAGGACTTCGAGGTCCCTATTATTTGTCCGGTGTTTCTACCCCCTGCTCGAATATGCTGGAGCGGGAAGTAATATTCGGCGGCGCTGATAAACTGCGAGATGAGATAGAGGGCGCTTTAGAAATTATTGATGCCGAGGCGTATTTTGTATTGACCGGTTGTACCGCGGGTATCATTGGGGACGATCTGAGCAGTATCACGAGGGAGTATTCTAATCGAGGACTGCCGGTGTATCCCATTACCACTCCGGGCTTTGCGGGAAACAGCCTTCTAGGATATGAAGTGGTTTTTCAGACATTTCTGGACGAGATCGTTGAAGAAAAGCTCCCCCGTCAGCCGGACGTCGTGAATCTTTTGGGTATTATTCCCTATCATGATCCTCATTGGACGGGGACTTTGGAAGAATTGACCAGAATATTCCGTCGGCTTGGTCTACGAGTAAACACATTTTTTACTGAAGATCAGGGAATGAAGGAAATCCGCAACTCTTCTTCCGCGGCTCTGAATATCATCGTCAACCCTTGGCTACTCAAGGGAGTCGCTTTACAGTATGAAAAACGTTTTAACGTGCCTTTCCTCCGGTTTCCGGGACTGCCCATTGGGGTTACGGAAACCACTAGGTTGGTAAAGCAAACTGCGGAGTTCCTCGGTTTGGACAAGTCCAAGGTCGAAAAAGTGATCCACGAAGAAGAGAGCTATGTGTATCACTTTATGGAAAGTATTATCGGCGGCTTAAGCTGGAAACAATTTGCCGTGGTAGGGGATGCGGCTACTGCCGTGGGTATGACTCGATTTTTGGCAAACGATTATAGTTTCACTCCGGTTCTTACCATTGTTACCGATCCTATATACCGAGAAGAGGACAGACAAAGAATCACGGATCAGATTACCGATCTTGAATATGCTCGCCCGCCCGCTTTGTTTTTTGAGTCGGATCATTACCAGATCATGCAGAAACTGCGAGAATACGACCAAATTACCTTGTTGGTGGGTAGTTCCTTAGAACAGGAAATCGCCATAGAACGGAACATACAGTGTCATGTCATGTCCTTTCCTGTTTCCGACCGTCTGGTATTAAACCGTACCTACAGCGGATACCGGGGCTGTCTGACTTTGGTTGAGGATCTTTTTAACAATCTATGAAGGCAAAAGATGATACCATAAAAAGAAGAGTTGTACGCCACTCTTGACAATAACGCTGAAGCTTAGAAACAAGCTGGCCTGCCGCTTCTGTCAGGCAAAACGCCGTATACCCGTCCTTGATGCCAATAACGCTGAAGCTTAGCAACAGGCTGGCCTGTTGCTATTGACAATTATAAAAATTTGTTTAATTCTTAGTCATCTAACCACTTAATATAATAAAGGAAGATACTATGAATCCGCTTAAAAATATAAGTATTGGTAAAAAACTCTCCTTCTTGATAAGTGTATTTATCTTGGGCTATTCCGGCTTTGCTTTGTATTCATTTGGAACTTTGAATAGCCTGCGTATTCAAGGCCCCCTCTACAATCAGATAATTATGAGCAAAGACCTCATTGCCGACGTGCTTCCGCCCCCTGAGTATATCATCGAAGCGTATTTGGATGTCTTGCAGATGCAGGAAGAGACCGATCAGGCGCAGCTAGAAGAATTTATTGCAGACTTAAAGCGCCTCAAGGCAGATTACGATACACGCCATCAGTTTTGGGCTGAGGAAGCTTTGCTTGTCCAAGGCGAAATGCGCACCACTATGCTGGAGAAAACATACGAGCCGGCTATTCGATTTTATGATATCGTCTTTAACGAATTCATTCCCGCACTTCAAAGAGGGGATGAAGAAAGGACGCATGAATTGGTGCTGCACGAGCTTAAAACCCTCTATCAGGAACACCGCCGCCACGTTGATAGAGTTGTAGAGCTGGCGCAAAAGGAGCATCAACAGACCGAGCTTTTCGCAAGCCGTACCGTAAAGAACAGCGTGCTTATCCTGATTATAATTGCCGTTTCCGTGATCGTACTGGCGCTTGTGCTAAGCTTCTCGATTTATCGATCGATAACAACGCCCATCAAAGTAATGTCTGAGGCGCTCAAGAGGCTAAGCAGCATGGAGGGGGACTTAACCAAGCAGCTTTCGATAGAGAGTCAGGATGAAATCGGAGAAATGAGCGCCGGCGTGAACAGTATCTTTAGCGGCATGAAGAACATTGTGCGGGGCATCCGCGGACATGCGGAGGACCTGACAAAAAGCGGCGACATTCTGACGGTTAATATAATCGAGACGACTGCCGCTGTGAACCAGATTAGCGCAACTATTCACAATATGACAAAACGCATTGAACTTCAGTCGGACAGCGTAAACAGCACCTCTTGCGCCATCGAGCATATTATGGAAGTGATAGAGACTGTTCATACTCACGCCGAGGAGCAGTCGAAAAACGTCTCATCATCCTCTTCCGCTATTGAAGAGATGGTTGGCAACATACGTTCCGTGGTTGGTGCGCTTGAGAAGAACGGGGAAAATATAAAGGAACTTAACCAAGCCGCCTACTTTGTGAAAACCGCTCTCTCTACAGTTGCGAACGAGATTCAGGCTATTGCGCACGATTCCGAAGGGTTGCTTGAGATAAATATGCTTATGGAAAATATTGCCGCTCAGACGAGCCTGCTTTCGATGAATGCTGCTATAGAAGCCGCTCATGCAGGGGAGGCCGGCAGGGGTTTTGCTGTTGTTGCAGGTGAGATACGCAAGCTTGCCGCCTCTTCGAGCGAGCAATCCAAGACAACTGCGACCATGCTTAAAAAGATAAAGTCCGCTATCGACACCATTACCGTATCGGCAAACGAGGTGCAGCAGCGTTTTGAAGCGATTGACGGCGGGGTAAAGAATGTTTCCTCTCAAGAGGGGTATATTCACGAAGTGATGCAAGAGCAGCAAGCCGACAGCTCGAGGATAATGGAGCTTATTACTCGGCTTAAGGAACTCAGCGGCAAGGTAAAGTACGAGGCGAACGAGATGCAAAGCGGGGGACATGCGATAATAGAAGAAGTGGAGAAGCTGCTACATATAAGCACTGAGATTAGCAATGGCATGAGTGAGATGGCGATAGGGTCGGAGCAGATAGCAACGGCAGCGGCACAGGTAAACGAAAAGAACGTAGAAAACAACCAGACGATTGCCGCCATGACCGGTGCTGTTTCAAAGCTCAAAGTCGACTAACACGCCAGCTTTGTTTCAAAGGCTGTTCTATCAGGAGCGGCGCACGCCAGCGTGTTTCAAAGGCTGTTGTATCGGGAGAAGCATACGGCTTTTTGCCTACAAGCAGCCGCAGGCTGATTTTGGCTTAGAGGTCTGACCTGATTTTGGGCTAGAGGTCTGACCTGTTTCTGGGCCAGAGGTCTGACCTGTTTCTGGGCCAGAGGTCTGACCTGTTTCTGAGTTGGAGGTCTGACCTGTTTTTGGGTTAGAGGTCTGACCTGTTTCTGGGCCAGAGGTCTGACCTGTTTCTGAGTTGGAGGTCTGACCTGATTTTGGGCTAGAGGTCTGACCTGATTTTGGGTTGGAGGTCTCAGCCGCAGGCTATTTCAACACGCCAGCGTGCTTCAAAGGTTGTTGTATCGGGAGAGGCGTACGGCTTTTTGCCTGAAAGAAGCGGGACAGAGGACACAAGCCAGCGGGACGTTCCACCAAGTTAAAAAAAAACTAACCTCCATAAAACTGTCAATCACACCTAGCCTAGAATAAGACCCACACCTAACCTAGAATAAGACCCACGTCTAGTCCAGAATAAGACTCACACCTAGACTAGAATAAGACTCACACCTAGCCTAGTATAAGACTCACACCTAACCTAGGCGTGAGTCCATACCAACCTCATGCTTCTACGGTCAGCACTTCCTTAAACTCCACAGTCCGCGGCTCTTTGAGGAGCTTGCTCCCCCCGCTGTACTGCGTCTTGATTTCAACCTTCCACGCTCCGGCTGCCAAAGCAGGTATCACTCCTATCACCTTTGACGCCGTGTTTTCCGCTAGGTTCCCGACTACCTTCACTCGCTGGGCTGCATCGGCAGCCGATACAAAATACACGCCAAGCTCCGGATCGTCTCCTACCACCTTGATCTTGTGTCCTGCAATGCTGAACAGTCCGCCCGGACTAAGCGCTTCATTCACAGCTTCCGTGCTTATATCAACAAACTCGTCAATGTAGCCCTGCACATCCGCCAGCCCTTCAACCTCAATGGTGATATGCTTTGCAAGAGCGCGCAAAGGGGAACGGGTGTGGAAGCGGAAGGTTACCGGATGTTTTTTAGCATCATGCCCTTCGGTAACTTTGTCAAACGTGCCTCCCACGTTTGGGTGAATGGAGAAGTAGCCGGTGTTGACGGCAAAGCCGTCGCATAACTGATATGCGACTTCGTCCAAGAACTGTTTCACATACTCGACAAGGTCATCGTAATTACCGGAGAAGCCGCCTCTATTTTTGAGAGCGGCGCAGATTTCCTCGACGGAAAGGGACGCTTCGCTCTTAGTGCGAGCGATATAGGCGCCTTCTACGTGAGGAAGGTAATTATGATGGAGTCTGACCTTGACGTTGTGAAAGAGAACGCCTACGTTAAAAGCCATAAAGACCTCCTGAAAAGAAATAAAAGAAGCGAAAACAACGTTCCGCGAAGAGACAAAGTGTATAGTAAGGTAAGAGAAGGAAAGGAAAAGGTCCATAGGGGGGGGGGGGGGGGGCAAGGAATAAATATTAGACATGGTTAAGTTCCCCTTTTACAGAATTTCAGGAAGCTAAGCTATGAGCTTCCATAAGCAAGACTATACAGCACGTTTTTGGCATTTGTCAACAATACAGCCGGAGGTCTGTCCCCCATTCCGCTGCTTGTAGGCAAAGGCAGCTCTGGAGGTCTGACCCCTTCGGCTTCGGTATGGCAAAGGCAATGTTAGCGGTTATACTGTCGTGGGTTTGACCCCTTCCCAACCAAAGAGGCAAAAGAAGCAGGCAGAGGTCTGACCCTTTTCCCTTTGAGGTCTGTCCCTTTGAAATATTTTTCAAGATTTCTGCTCCTCTATTGAAGCAAAAATGCATATTTCGCCATATAAGTATTATGTCAAGAAAACTTAGAGGTTCAACTAACAAGGGTAAGACTTGTCATGTGGTTACAAAGGTTAACCGAGACCATCATGAATTAGATCCTAAAGAAGACAAAGAGCGTCTCATCGTGGTTATTGCAGAAGCAAAAGAACACTACGACTTTGAGGTGCCTACGTTTTGTATTATGGGTAACCATGTCCATATCCTTATTACTCCTGCTCCGGGTGAAAGTCTGTCTCAGATAATGAAATGGATAAAGCAAGTCTTTGCTGTGCGATGGAATAAAAAGCATAACACAACAGGACACTTCTGGGGAGACAGGTTCTGGAGTAGAGAGATTAAGGATGAGAAAGATTTCTGGACGGTCTTTGAGTATATAGAGCAGAACCCTGTTAAAGCGGGACTTGT
>JAITAM010000150.1 GCA_031284085.1 Spirochaetaceae bacterium | reverse complement strand
ACCTATATCAGCATAATTTTGTATCAGGATGCATGAGGCTTGCCGTTTTATCAGGGAATTTCAAAGCATGAGGCGGAGTTCAGGACATAAAGACGCTAAAACGCATGAAAATATTTTATTATTCATTTAATAATGAACGTATTTGTTATTGTAAATATAATATAAATATTAGAATTCCTTGAATTTATAAAAAAATATTAAGATTATATAAGTATATTATTTTTTTATATTAAGGAGTATTAGTGATAAGGATTCTTATAATTGATGAGCAACAATCAGCGCTCAATAAAACTTGTAGTGTATTAAAAGCCCATAAAGATTTTGAAATAGTGGGTACCGGCGGAAAAGACCTCTATAGCGTGTTTCAGCTGGTTCAATTTAAGGCTTATGATATTGTGGTATTTGACTGGCTCTCTAAGCATAGTGAAATTGAAAATAGATATATCATCCATTCGATTAGCCTATCTACCTCAAAAGCTCTCATTGTGTTGACCGACCATGAAGATGAAGCGCATATATGCAAAGCATTAGAAACTAATATTAGAGGCTATCTTCTCAAAAAAACTGATCTTGCTATGCTGCCGGATTCAATCAGACAAATAACACAAGACAATATCGGGTATATAAACCATAAAATTGCGCTTAAAGCCACTATGATGTATTCAAAAATATTACAGAAAAGATATATAAGCGACCATTCCGGCGTTACCCCATTATCTATAAAACCTTCTAGTATACCGCAGCTTTCTAAAAATGAGCTGCACACTTTGTTATTTGTATTCAAAGGATACAAGTATAAAGAAATTGCTCAAAACCTCCAACTTTGTGAAGGAACAATTCGGAATTACTATTATACCGGCACCAAAAAAGCCGGGCTGCGCAACCGAAGAGACTTAGCAGCTTTTATTCACCGATACGGTTTGAATGAATATCCTCTAGCCATAGAAGATAAAGTCTAAGGTTAAACACAAAAAAAGAGAATTAAACTTCGCTCTTCTTTTAGTAAGTGCTTGCCATGTTTCTTCTCTTGCCAACTTCCTATAAATGGCTGTACACTGTCTTTATAAACTTATTAAACAAGGAGCTTCTTTATGAAGAAAGAGTTTTTAGACCAAGATTTTCTTCTTTCAACAGAAACAGCGAGAACGCTGTACCATTATTATGCTGTTAAAGAACCGATTTTTGATTATCACTGCCACTTAATCCTGCCGGAAATTGCCGAAAACCGGCGTTTCCATGACCTAGCGCAGGTCTGGCTCGGCGGCGATCACTACAAGTGGCGGGTCATGCGGGCAAACGGCATTGACGAAGACTTTATTACCGGATCGGCGGAGCCATACGAAAAATTTCTTGCATGGGCCAAAACAGTGCCGCACCTTATAGGCAACCCTCTGTATCATTGGACGCATCTTGAATTACAGCGCTATTTTAATATTTACGAGCCGCTCTGTCCATCAAATGCAAAGGAGGTTTGGCAAGAGGCTAACAAACAACTGCAATCTGCCGATTGGCTTTCAGTTTACGGTATATTCAACCGTTTCAATGTCTACGCGGTGGGAACCACTGACGATCCGGCGGATGATCTGCACTGGCATGAACAAATTGCCCAATCAGGTGCAACAAAAACCAAAGTGCTGCCTTCATTCCGGCCGGATAATGCGCTTACTATTGATAATCCGTCTTTTTTAAGTTACATAACCAAACTTGGAGATGCTGCCGGTCTTTCTATAACGTCATTGGATAAGCTTTGTGAGGCTTTGGCAGGACGTATAGCTTTCTTTGACAAGCATGGGTGTAAGATTTCAGATCATGCACTTGAATACGTTCCTTTTGTCGATGCTAAGGATGCCGGCCATGACCGTATTAGCGGTATTTTCGCCGCGGTACTGAAAGGCCGGACAATCAGCGCACAGGAAGCGGAAGCGTACAAAACCTTCATTCTTCAATTCCTTGCCAAAGAGTACCGCCGGTACAACTGGGCAATGCAGCTGCATCTTGCATCCCTCCGGAATGTAAACTCGCGTATGACGGCTAAGCTTGGAATAAATACCGGCTACGACGTTGTACACGATCATCCAATCGCTGCGAAACTAGCCCTTTTCCTTGATTCGCTTGAAAGCAATGACGCTTTACCCAAGACGATACTTTACAGTCTTAACCCCAAAGACTTTTACCCGCTGGCCACCATTATGGGTTCATTCCAAGGGGGAGGGATTCCCGGCAAAATGCAACTGGGGTCCTCATGGTGGTTCCTCGATTCCAAAGACGGTATGAAAATGCAAATGAAGCTATTGGCTAATGTCGGCCTATTATCGCGCTTTGTTGGTATGCTCACCGACTCGAGGAGTTTCCTCTCTTACCCGCGCCACGAATATTTTAGGCGCATCTTGTGTGCAATACTCGGCACATGGGCTGAGAACGGCGAAATAGCGAACGATAAGGATTTACTCGGTGAGATAGTAAGAGACATATCTTTCAGGAATGCACAACGGTATTTTGAAACTTAGGCTGCTGCGGTAGCTTAACTAATATTTCCGTAACAAGAGCTGCGCGGTCAGTTTTTCTAAGCTGTCGCGTGCAGTTCCTGAAGGAAGGCGGGTTATTTCCAGTAATGCCCGGTTGGTATAGGAGGCGGCGTATTGTTTTGCCCCTTCAATACCGCCGGCTTTTTTTATTAGCTCAATCATAGAATCGGTATTGTCAACAGAAAAGAAATCACCGGAAAAATACTTGGTTTTAAGATCGCCTGACGGCTCATTTTCTAAGGCGCAAATCAGAGGCAGCGTTACTAATCCGGTTTTTAGATCATTGTACAATGATTTACGGACAAGACCTTCTTCGCCGACATAATCAAGAATATCGTCAATAATCTGAAAAGCCATACCAATACTGTAGCCTATCCGCCGTAGTTTTTCTGTAACCGGCTTTGAAACGCCGGCTTCATGGGCGCCGACATGACAGGACAGAGAGAATAAGAGGGCTGACTTCCCCATTATCTTTCGTCTATACCGGCGGAATGAACTGTTTACCCGGAATCGATCGCTATTCTGTTCGATCTCCATAGAGCAAATATGGGCGATCACTTTTGCAAGTCCGCGCGCATTATCCACATTGGTATATTCGGCTGCCAATAAAAAACACTGCGATAAAAGGTAATCACCAATAAGCACTGCATCATGTTTGCCGAACCTGCTATGCACAGTGGGTTTTCCTCGGCGTAAGGGGGAGTCATCTATTATATCATCATGGATGAGCGTAGCAACATGGAGCATTTCTAAACAAGCTGCCAATTTGTAATGTTTTTCCTGTTTTTTCCCAAAGCCGGCGGCTAAAAGTAGTATTCCGGGGCGGAGAAGTTTTCCTTCTCCATTAAAAAGAGAAGCTAGACCATCAGCAATAATGGGATTGTGCGATGCCGTTCTTGTTTGTATAAGACTGGAAACTTTTTCAAGTTCTGCCGGTATTCCGGGGAAATCATTCCAATATGAAGTCATAGTGTTATGCAGCTCAAAAGGCTGTGCCGTCAACTCTATCATAGCTCTTGAAATAATACCAGCAGCTGCAGGCTGCTCTAAAGTTTCGGCGCTGGTATCCAAAACAGTGTACGACTTTTTGCCCGCCAGCGGGTTTCAAAGGTTGTTGTATCGAAAGCTGCTTACGGCTTTTTGCCTACAAGAAGCAGGCTTTTGGGGGTTGGAGATCTGACCTGTTTCTGAGTTGGAGGTCTGACCTACTTTTGGATTAGAGGTCTGACCTGTTTCTGAGTTGGAGGTCTGACCTACTTTTGGATTAGAGGTCTGACCTGCTTCTGAGTTGGAGGTCTGACCTACTTTTGGATTAGAGGTCTGACCTGCTTTTGAGTTAGAGGTCTGACCTGCTTTTGAGTTAGAGGTCTGAGCTGCTTTTGGGGGTTTGAAGTCTGACCTGTTTTGGACTGGAGGTCTGACCTGATTTGGGGTTGGAGGTCTGATCTGTTTTGACTGGAGGTCTGACCTGTTTTGGATTAGAGGTCTGACCTGCTTTTGGAGTAGAGGTCTGACCTGATTTGGGTTGGAGGTCTGACCCTCTGCTTCCTGTGGCATGGCCTGCGTCCCCTCTCCCGCTTCTATCAGACGAAGAGTCGTACTCCTCTCTTGATACAACAACCTCTGAAACAGGCCGTGCCTGTCAGACGAAGAGTCGTACTCCACCTTTGATACAACAACCTTTGAAACAGGCCGTGCCTGTGTTTAGAGGGCTGTTAAACTTTTGGGCCTTCCGCTCCCCAGTACAGCCTTCAAGACTGTATACTGAAAAAAAGAAAGTCGCAAATGGATTTCGTGCTTATTTAGTGTTTTTAAGGAACACAAAATCCATCCCCCTTTAGCTTAACAACCCTCTAAACAGGGGGAAGTTTCAAGCTTCCCCCTTTCCTTACTTACTTGACTTTATAAAATATACTAC
>JAITAM010000244.1 GCA_031284085.1 Spirochaetaceae bacterium | reverse complement strand
TCTCCCCAGAAATGTCCGGTCTTGTGGTTCATTTTGTTCCACCGAATCGCAAATACCATCTTAATCCATTTCAATATCTCAGAAAGGCTTTGTCCTTCTGCTGGAGTGATAAGAAAGTGGAAATGATTCGACATGATACAAAAGTTCCAGAGTTTGAACTTGAAACCTTTTACCGTTAGTGCTTCCTCGATTATGTCGAGGAATAGCTCTTTCATCCTGTCAGGATCGAGTTCAAAGAGGAACCGATTAACTACCGACAAGATGTGATACGTGAGGCCTAAATCAGTACGGCCTCGCGGACAATAGTGTGATGCCATACATAGATAACGGGGAAAACATGGCGTTTTGCTTTAGTTTTTCGTTCTTTTTTTACTCTTTTTTTTTCTTGAGGCTAGGTCTGACCTGATTTCCGGCTCTGTCGGAGAGTTCTGTTCTGGACAAATACGCAGCCGCATAAGGTCTGACCTGATTCTAGACCGGAGTTCGGGTCTAAAAGACCGGAACAGACTGGTCTGAGGTCTGTCCCCTCTGTCCCGTTCCTTGCAGGCAAGGAGCCGTACACCCATTCCCGATACAAAAACCTTAGAAGCAGCCTGCGGCTGTTGAAAGAACGGATGCTTTGTGGTATGTTCGCTCTATGAACTTCGATATATTAAAAACCGCACGGTATTCGGTGCGGCAAGTTTCTAGAAAACCGGCGGTAAGATCATGCGCATCGCACTAGCTCAAATCAATTCGGTTATCGGCGGCTTTGCAATAAACCGAGAAAAAATCATCGCATATTCAAGGCGCGCCGCAGCCTATGCTGTGGATATGGTGCTGTTTCCTGAAATGGCGGTCTGCGGCTATCCGCCCATGGATTTAGTTGATCAAGACAGCTTCGTCGAAACGAACCTCCAAACGGTGCACCAGCTTCAGCATAGTTTGCCTGTCGATATTGCCGTGGGCATAGGTTTTGTGGGGCGCAGCCCTTATCACAGCGGCAAATACTTGGTCAATGAGTACGGCATCCTTTACCAAGGAGAATTGGTATTCCGGCAGATAAAAACACTCCTGCCCACCTATGACGTTTTTGACGAGGCGCGCAACTTTGAGCCGGCGCAGGAATGGCTGCCCTTCAAATACAAAGGCGAACGCATAGGTTTTGCTATTTGCGAAGATGTGTGGAGAGACACCGATATTCCCGGCACCACATATAAAACCGATCCGGTGCAAAACCTTCTCGACAAGGGAATTACTATCCTGTGCGTACCGTCAGCCTCGCCTTTTGTAGCCGGCAAACTCGGTATCCGCCACAACCTTGCTGCAAGAGTTTCGGGGCGCGGGCATATTCCGTTTTTATATCTCAATGCAGTCGGCGCCAACGACTCCATTATTTTCGACGGGCGCTCCTTTGTAAAAGCCCCGGACGATAATAGCGAGGTATTTCAAGCAGCGGCTTTTGCCGAAGATATGCTCACCTTTGACACGGCAACCGGCATAGCAGTCTGCGCCGGACCTTCTGTGGCGCCGAGCGGCTCTCAACACGAGCTTGATACTATTGAAGAGGCGCTTGTTCTTGGAATCCGTGATTATATGGGCAAATGCGGCTTCACCCGCGCCCATCTTGGTCTTTCAGGCGGTATTGACTCGGCTTTGGTAGCGTATTTAGCGGTTAAGGCGCTCGGTCCGCAAAAGGTGAGCTGTTTTAGTATGCCGTCTCGGTTTTCATCACAGGGCTCTAAAGATGATGCCGCAGCCCTTGCGCGGACCCTAGGGTGCCGGTATGAAACGCTCTCCATAGAGCCGGCTTTCATCTCGTTCTTGTCGACACTGGATAAGGTTTTTGAAAGCCTGCCTTTTGACAGCACGGAAGAGAATCTGCAGGCGCGGGTCAGAGGGACATTGCTCATGGCTTATGCCAACAAATTCAACTCGATGCTTCTTACGACCGGCAACAAAAGCGAGCTGGCAATGGGCTACTGTACTTTATACGGCGATATGTGCGGGGCGCTTGCACCCATAGGCGATCTGCTTAAAACGGAGGTCTTTGCTCTGTGCAGGCGTATCAATGAGAAGTCGCCGGTTATTCCGCAGGCAATTATCGACAAAGCGCCTTCAGCGGAACTGCGTCCGAACCAGACTGATCAAGATAGCCTGCCGCCTTACGAGCTGCTTGATGAGATACTCAAATACTATCTGCTTGATAATTTATCTGCTGCTGAAATTATTGCTTTGGGCTTTGAGCCTGTAATGGTGAAGCACGTTGTACATTCTGTTGCTGCGTCAGAATTCAAGCGGCGGCAAGCCCCGCCCGTGTTAAAAATCTCCAAGCGGGCATTTGGCATGGGACGGCGTATGCCGATTGCTCGGACGACCTACGAGCATTAAGTTTCAGGCCCGCCAGCGCCCGCCAGCGGGTTCCAAAGCAGCCGTAGGCTGTTCCAAAGAGTGTTGTATCGGGAGCGGATGTACGGCTTGTTGCCTGACAGAAGTAAGATGAGGTCTGACCTATTTTTGGAGCGAATGCGCGGCTTTTTATAGGCCAGCCCGCCAGCGGGTTTCAAAGCTTCGGTGCTGTATCGGGAACGGATGTACGGCTTTTTGCCTGACAGAAGTAAGATAAGGTCTGACCTGTTTTTGGGGTGGATGCATGGCTTTTGCCTGACAGAAGCAAGATGAGGTCTGACCTGTTTTTGGAGCGAATGCGCGGCTTTTTGCAGGCCAGCCCGCCAGCGGGTTTCAAAGCTTCGGTCTTGTATCGGGAGTGGACGTGAGTTTGTGATCTTAGAGCGGAGGGTTTAGGGCTAAAGTGCCGCAGGGCTTGCAGCGCTCTTGCCCTCATTGAAACAAGAACCCTTGAGCTTAGAAGGCAGGACTTCGCCGCTTAACTAGATGGTGCTCCACCGCCTTCTAAGAATGAGGATATCTGCGATAGGCTTTCTGTTAAAGATGAAGGCTGC
>JAITAM010000172.1 GCA_031284085.1 Spirochaetaceae bacterium | reverse complement strand
CGCACATACTTTCCTGTTTTGGCTTTGGAGGTCTCAGCCGCAGGCTGTTTCAACACGCCAGCGTGTTTCAAAGGGTCTTGTATCGGGAGAGGCGTACGGCTTTTTGCCTGACAGCAGGCATGGCCTGTTTCTCAAGAGGTCTGACCTATTTTTGGCTGGAGGTCTCAGCCGCAGGCTGTTTCAAAGGTTCTTGTATCGGGAAAGGCGTACGGCTTTTTGCCTGACAGCAGGCATGGCCTGTTTCTCAAGAGGTCTGACCTATTTTTGGCTGGAGGACTGAGTTCACGCTATTTCTGTCAGACGAGAAGGCATACCCGCTTTGATACCGGCGCCGAGAACTTTGGAATAGGCTGTGCCTGCCGGCCTGTGCGGCTATCCGTGAACACTTGCCCGTTTAAGCCGGTCATTGATAGCAATACCTAACCCTTTTTCCGGCGCTAACTGGGCATAGATTGCCGACATCGTCTCGGTATCCAGCTCGTGCAATAGTATAAAAAGATTAGCGGCGGCTTCGCTTAATGAGCCGGACTCAGATAGTACATAAATCTTCGCAGCAGCGGGATTGCAGGCGCACCAGCTGTCACGGGATTTGCCGTCAAAGAAAAGATAGGCGGCATCGGTATAGTAAGGCAACCCTTTTAAGGGATAGACATGTAAGGCTGTTTTAGGGGCGTAATGACTTTTAAGCTGACCGGGTGAACTAATCATCTTTGAATCGTATTCTCTCAACACAGGCCCAATCAGAGCTTCAAGCTGCTCTTGCGTAGTTCCTCCCGGTCTTAATATACAAGGCTGGCTGGAACAAAGATCAAGTACTGTGGATTCAAGCCCTATACCGGTCTTGCCATCATCAATGATGTAGTCTGCTACGCCGCCAAGGGATTGCACGACGTGTTCCGCCCGCGTTGGGGACAGGCGTCCAAAGAGATTAGCGCTTGGCGCCGCAATAGCGCCGGTTGAGAGGCGGATCAGTTTTTGGGCAACATCGTGATCGGGGAAGCGGAGCGCAACGGTAGAAAGCCCTGCGGTAACAATATCCGGCACGGCAGCTTGTTTGGGGAGAATAACGGTAAGCGGTCCGGGCCAGAGATTTCGCATGAGCTTATCAAGCATTGTCCGCGATTCTAGCGCTTCAAGATCGACTACCGACTCAAGCATTGCCAGATCGGCAATATGAACAATAAGCGGATCAAAGCGCGGCCTTTTTTTTGCAGCAAATACCGATGCTACTGCGGCAGGGTTAAATGCGTCTACCCCAAGCCCATACACGGTTTCGGTAGGGAACGCGACCACTTTCCCACGGCGGAGAGCATCCGCTGCAAGCTCTATAGTCGTATCATTTGGGTAAAGAAGGACTGTGCTACAGTTCATCTCGCCGTGTAATAACTCGTGAAATAAGTCCATAATGAACCGCTTCTCCTGCGTTCATCCAAAAATCACGATCGGTATCCTTTTCAACTTGTTCATAAGAAGTACCGGACTCGGCTGCTATAAGTAAATTTATTTTCTTACGCAGCTTCTCAAGTTCCCGTGCATGGATTTCAATATCACTTGCAACGCCTCGTATTCCAGAAAGCGGCTGGTGAATAAGGTAATGGCTGTTTGGTAAACCGACACGCCGTTCTTTAGGGCTTGCAAGCGCAATGATAGCCGCGGCGCTGGCAACCAAGCCCATGCCTATAGTCCATACTTCCGGCTTAATAAACCGAATCATATCGAAAATAGCATAACCGGCGTCCGCATCCCCACCGGGGGAATCTATAAAAATAGAGATAGGCTCCTGCCCCATATCTTCCAAAAGCACCAACTGGCGGATAGTCCGCTCGGCAAGGTCTTTTCTTATCTCGCCGGATAGCAGAATAGTACGCGTCTTGAGCATTCTTTCTACAAAAAGATCGGCGCCGCTATGCTTTTTGTCTTCCTGTTCATCCTCGTCATCATCGTCAAGCCAAATGGAGTGTTTCATATTGCTAATAATACTCATACTGAGCTTTACTTTCAAGCTATTAGACCTGTTTCATGCAGCGGGAAAAAACGCTCTTCTTACTAGACATGAACCCTAAAAAAGAGGAGTATTATAAACAATTTTGTATCTTAAGGAGATAAACATGAAACGTGCATTTGTGGTGCTGTACGTATTGGTCGCAGCAGCAACGGTATTTGCTGCAGGAAGGCGGGAGGCGTCCGGAATAACCGCTCAGGACAAGTCCCTTACTGCCGTATTGAACAAGAAGAAGCTCGTTGTTGGGCTGGATGACTCGTTTCCGCCTATGGGTTTTCGTAACGAGGCCAATGAAATAGTTGGTTATGATGTTGATCTGGCCAAAGAGCTGGGTTCAAGGTTGGGCATACAGATAGTTTTTCAGCCTATAGATTGGAATGCAAAGGAGCAGGAACTCAATACGGGCGAGATTGACTGTATTTGGAACGGTTTTACCATTACGGAAGAGCGGCAAAAGGCAATGACCTTCACCAAAGCTTACTTAAAGAATGCGCAGGTAGTTGTTGTAAAAGCGTCCTCTCTTTACAAGGATTTGAACGATCTTGTAGGGAAGAAGGCAGGGGTACAAGCCGGCTCGTCGGCGCTTGAGGCGATTGAAGATTCCGTTGATTTCAAGAACGGTTTAGCGGAACTTGTTGAATACAAGGATAATTTGACTGCACTTATGGACCTTGAGGTAGAGGGTATTGATGCGGTTGTTATGGATTTGCTGGTTGCCAACGACAACATTAACCGGTCGGGCAAGGGGTTTCGTATTCTTAATGAAGCTCTTGCGCCTGAGGAGTACGGCATAGGTTTCCGCAAAGGAGAGCAGGCTCTTGCGGACAAAGTCTGGGAGACGCTTGAAGCTATGGCAAAAGACGGCACTATCGGCGCTATTGCCACTCGGTGGTTCGGCGCTGACATTTCTATCGTTGGAAAATAGCCGGCCTGCGCCGGCGTGTATCAACGTTTCGACCTTGTATCAGGAATAGAATGATAGTCCTATTCGATCGAATAGGACTATAGCTAGGTCTGACCCTTCACCCTCGGAAAGGGTCAGAGCCCAGTCTAAAGCCTAGCGTGGAAGTTATCCCAGAACTCCTGTGTTACCTCAGATACTATCAGAGTTATTCCATGATACCGATGATACGCTCCACTGTACTCCCATTCACGAGGCTCTTTTACAAGTCCCGCTTTTACAGGGTTCTGCTCTATATACTCAAAGACTGCCCAGAAATCTTTCTCATCCTTAATCTCTCTACTCCAGAACCTGTCTCCCCAGAAGTGTCCTGTTGTGTTGTGTTCTTTATTCCATCGCACAGCAAAGACTTGCTTTATCCATTTCATTATCTGAGATAG
>JAITAM010000168.1 GCA_031284085.1 Spirochaetaceae bacterium | reverse complement strand
TATTACCGTTATAGAATAGCGCCGTATCCGACTGCGATAGACTTTGTGAAGTATTTGGATATACGTTACAAGAAAATAGCGGCGGCAAAGAGGGAAATTGAGCAGCTCTGCCTGCTTGAAAAGAGGACGGTGGAAGATATGGTGGCGGACGCCCGCATAATCAAAGGCACGGCGGTCGATTTGTCCTTCCTGCCCAAAGAAAGCGTGGATTATATTTACACTGATCCGCCTTACGGCAAGAAAATACCGTACCTTGATTTGTCGGTAATGTGGAATGCGTGGCTTGATTTAGAGGTGAGCGAGGCTGATTACGAGATGGAGGCGATTGAAGGCGGAGAACACGGCAAGACAAAGGAGAGCTATAATGCGCTCATTGCAAAAAGCATCGAGGAAATGTACCGGGTGCTGAAGTTTGACCGGTGGCTTTCGTTTGTTTTTGCGCACAAGGACCCTGAGTTCTGGCATTTGATCATTGAAACCTGCGAGCGGTGCGGTTTTGAGTACATTGGTGCTGTTCCGCAGAAGAATGGGCAGACGAGTTTCAAGAAGCGGCAGCATCCTTTCACTGTTTTGTCGGGGCAGTTGGTCATAAACTTTCGTAAGGCGCGGAACCCGAAAGCTGTCTTGAAGGCAAATCTGGGTGTGGATATAGGAGAGATTGTTCTCCAGACGATTGAGGGGGTTATTGCAAGGGATGATGGGGCAACGCTTGAGCAAATTAACGATGAGCTTATCATAAAGGGCTTGGAGCTGGGGTTTTTGGACTTGCTGAAGAAGGAATACACGGACCTGACGCCGCTTTTGTTAGAGAAATTCGACTACGATCATGATGCGCAGAAGTACCGCATAAAGAAGAACACGGCGTTTCAGACTCATTTTGACGTGCGTTTGCGTGTGCGCTACTATTTGATCAGTTATTTGCGGCGCATGGAGCGGGAAAACAGGAATTCTTCATTCAACGACATAGTATTTGCGATACTCCCGCTCTTAAAGAACGGTGTAACGCCGGAGGATCAGACAATTTTAGGCGTGCTGGAAGATATTGGTGAAAAGGTTGGGGTTGACTCGTGGCGGCTTAGAAACCGGCACGGTGAATTATTCTAGATGCTGTGCAGGCGGTGTTTCAGGCGCAGGGTGTTTAGCGTTTCGGTATTGTTGTCGGGAGCGGCGGATGGTTTTCTGTCTACAGGCAGCCAGCCGCAGGCTCATCCCGCCGCCAGTAAACCGCACGCATAAACCTTTGAGAAGCATATCAAGCAGCTTTGATTGACAACCGGCACGTAGCTGTGCCTTCCCGCCGCAATTCCGCCGCACGCATAAGCCTTTGAGAAGCATATCAAGTAGTTTTGATTGACAACCGGCACGTAGCTGTGCCTTCCCGCCGCAATTCCGCCGCACGCATAAGCCTTTGAATAGCATATCAGGTAGTTTTGATTGACAACCGACATGAAGCAGCGCCTTCCCACCGCAATTCCGCCGCACGCATAAGCCTTTGAGCAGCATATCAAGCAGCTTTGATTGACAACCGGCACGAAGCAGCGCCTTCCCACCGCAATTCCGCCGCACGCATAAACCTTTGAGCAGCATACCAAGTAATTTTGATTGGCAACCGGCATGAAGCAGCGCCTTCCCGCCGCCAGTAAACAGCACGCATAAGCCTTTGAGCGGCATATCAAGCAGCTTTGATTGACAACTGGCATGAAGCAGCTCCTTCCCGCCGCCAGTAAACCGCACGCATAAGCCTTTGAGTAGCATACCAAGTAGTTTTTATTGACAACCGGCATGAAGCAGCGCCTTCCCGCCGCAATTCCGCCGCACGCATAAGCCTTTGAGTAGCATATCAAGTAGTTTTGATTGACAACCGGCACGAAGCTGTGCTATACAGCTACCATTGCACCACACTTCTTAATCTTTAAGAAGCAGCTCAAGTAATTTTTTTTAAGGGGATTATCTATGTATTTCTATTTACCACAAAATCCATTACAGACGCGTTCGGACTTGGAGCGAATCTTGATTGACCTGCTTGCTCCTCTGAAGCGGCATAAGGTGCCGGGCGGTTATTTGTTGGGAAGCACCGACGCGCACTACGCACCCAAAGTTGCGGCTATGGAGGGCTTTAACCGAAGTCTTTGGGGCATCGGCGCGCTGATTGCAGGCGGCGGGACGTATCCCGATACGGAAACGGCGTGCGAGCTTTTGCGCCAAGGCGTTGACCCTAACGATGCAGGGTATTGGGGCGAGCCGGGGGATAAGGATCAGCGCCTCGTGGAAATGGCGTCGATTGCTTTATCTCTTGTTATTGCCCGTGAGACGTTTTGGAATCCTTTGAACGAAGAGGAACGCCGGCGCTTGTACACGTGGCTTTCTGTCATAGAAAAGCGGGAACTGCCGTCCTGCAACTGGCATTTTTTCCGGATCATGGTATGCACCGCATTTCGGGAGCTGGGACTGCCGGTTGATGAGCGTGCGGAACAAGAGTCATTTGATGCTGTCGAATCGTACTATAGAGGGGACGGCTGGTATCAGGACGGCCCCCAGGGGAGTTACGATTACTACAACCCCATGGGCTTTCATTTTTACGGCTTGATCTATGCAAAGCTTGCAGGATACCGAGACCCCAAGAGGGCCGCCTTGTACATTGAGCGCGCCGGACTTTTTGCGCCTCGATTTGCCGCGTGGTCTGCGGACGACGGGTCGACCATTCCGTATGGCCGCAGTCTCACTTACCGGTTTGCGGCGCTTTCTTTTTTCTCCGCGTGTGCTTTTGCCGATCTCGAAGCCCTGCCGTGGGGTGTTATGAAGGGACTGATACTCAGGAACCTACGGCGCTGGCAGGAGCGCCCTATTTTGGATTCGGGGGGTATTCTTTCCATTGGATACGGCTATGCCAATATCGCCATGGCGGACTCGTATAATTCACCGGGTTCTCCTTACTGGTCTTTGAAAGTATTTTTAATACTTGCCCTTGGCGAAAATCATCCTTTTTGGCAGGCGCAAGAGACGGGGCTTGAGCCGTTTGTGGTTTCGGAAAAGATACCGGCTTTTATTGTGAGCCGCACCAAAGAGGATGCGCAAGTTTTGGTTGCCGGCCGGTATCCGAATTTTGAGATGAATTATGCAGAGCAAAAGTACGGAAAGTTTGTTTATTCTGCTCGATTCGGTTTTTGTACCGGGGAGTACTGTGATTCTGCTTTGCTACTTTCAGAAGATGAAGGGTACTGGCGTGGACGCCGTGAGGTTTACGATCAAAAGACGGGCGAAGACTGGACTATAGGCACATGGAACCCTTGGCAGGATGTTACCATTACAACAAAGCTCATACGCTTGCGGGATTGGCATATTCGGATTCACCGTATTCAAAGCGCAAGGAGGCTTAAAGTCCTTGAAGGCGGCTTCCCTCTCAGGCGCTACAACGGTATGGATGAACCTTTGGCACAGGACGATGCCGCCCATGAAAAGACTGAGGCGCGGGCTATTTTCCCATGGGGTGCATCTAGAATTATTGCGCTTGATACTGATTCGCGCCGAACCGGCCTGATTGTAAGCCCTGCGCCGAACCGGAATATTCTCTATCCATCGGTGATTATTCCGGCGTTGGAAGGGACGATAGAGCCGGGGCTTACAATACTGATCTGTGCGGTCATTGCCGGCGGGCAAGAGCTTGTTATGAACGAGACAATTCCAAAGGAAAGCGACTATAAGCAATAATATATCCACGCGAAGAGCGGGCTAACCGTGGCGCCGTTATGTGTTCACAACGCGAAGCTTTGGGAGAGGCTGCCGTTGTTTTCTGCATACTTTCTTGGTTGTGCGGCGGAGGCATTTTGGTTACCAAAATGCCCTGCACACTCTAGACACTGTGCCGCGCAGTGGAGGGATGCTGTCGTGGCGGGCTAATGCACTGC
This sequence comes from Spirochaetaceae bacterium, assembly GCA_031284085.1. Classification (GTDB taxonomy): domain Bacteria; phylum Spirochaetota; class Spirochaetia; order Treponematales; family Breznakiellaceae; genus BOBG01. The sequence continues at coordinate 2,266 of JAITAM010000168.1, read as the reverse complement.
TTATTCTTTTTTTATGCGGTCTTTTAGAAGTTCTGCAAAAGGGTTATACATAGTACCGTCATCATCTTTGGGGGAGCGTTTGTTTGGCTTATGATCGGGATACGGCGCACGTGTCTGCCGCGGCTTTTTCTGTGCTGCTACCGATTCTGTGTACTTATCGCTGGGTACTTGTTGAGTATGCGTAACTGTTTTTTGTTCTTCACTCTTCACCGTTACTTTAGGTACCGGCTGCTTTTGGTTTTCTGCCGGGCGCTCGCTTTTTCGTGATAAGCTGATACGCCTGCGGTCATGGTCAATGGCTATAACATAAAATTCCAGTACATCTCCAACTTTTACTAATTCAAAAGGGTCTTTTACAAAACGATCGCTGATTTCAGAGATATGTACTAATGCAGTCTCTTTTACTCCTAAGTCAACAAAGGCGCCGAAATCAACGACATTCTTAATCTTACCGGTAATTTTCATACCCTCACGGAGATCCTCGAAACTGAGAGAGCTTTTTTGTAAAGGGGGTTTGGGATACTCTTCACGCGGGTCTCTGCCGGGGCGTTTGAGCTCGTTGACAATATCGGTAATGGTCGTGTCGCCTATACCATAGTTATTTTTAAGAGAGAGCATATCGACGCTGTTTATGGCGTTGGTTCGAGTCAGCGTTTCAGTAATTTGGCGTGCGATAGCATAGTTTTCCGGATGCACCCACGTATTATCAAGCGGATCGAGGCTTTCCGGTATTTTGAGGAAACCGGCGCATTGTTCAAAACTCTTGGGGCCCATACCGGGTATCTGCAAAAGCTCGTGGCGGTTCTGTATTTTACCCCGTTCTTCCCGGTATTTTACAATTTTATGCGCGAGGCCATTGTTGATCCCTGAAACATACCGGAGCAATGAGCTGCTTGCGGTGTTCAAATTAACGCCGACATTGTTCACGACACTAGAGACCACTTCGTCCAGCGACTTCGACAGCCTCTCTTGGTTGACGTCATGCTGGTACAATCCCACGCCGATAGCTTTAGGCTCTATCTTTACCAATTCGGCAAGCGGGTCTTGAAGCCTTCGCCCTATGGAAATCGCCCCTCGAATAGTTACGTCAAGGTCCGGAAATTCTTCCCGTGCAATATCTGAAGCGGAATAAACCGACGCGCCTTCTTCATCAACCACTGTGTACAAAACCGAGAGAGAATTATCGGCAATAACTGCGGTAACAATATTTTGTACTTCTTGAGTACCTGTTCCACTACCGACAGCAATAAGCTGTACATCATAAAGACGGATTGCTTTAAGAATTTCACGTTTAGCTTCTTCGGCCTTGTGGTTGTAAATAACAAAGCTGCCCAGGTATTTTCCGGTATCGTCAAGGCAGGCGCATTTACTACCGGTGCGTATACCGGGGTCTATGCCAAGCACTCTCGTTCCCTTTATCGGCTGCTGTAGCAATAAATTTTTCAAGTTGGTACTGAAAATAGTAATACTGTGTTCATCGGCGATCTCCTCTTGATCGCCTCGTATCTCACGGATAATCGCCGGCGACAAAAGCCGTTTTATGCCGTCTTCAATGGCTGTTTTATAGTATTCATTATGCAGCTCGTACTTTTTTTGTACTAAAGCAGTAGCAGCGTTATTGTCGACATCAAAGTTTATCTCAAGTATATTTTCACGCTCGCCACGGTTAATGGCCAATATCCGATGCGGCTTCATTTGCGACAGCTGCTCTGTGTAATCCCAATACATCTGGTATACCGATGTTTTTTTATCTTCTTCAGTCCCGATCCCTTTGACAATGACACGGCCGTCGGCAATAAAGAAAGATTTGACACATGCCCTGTTGGCCGGCTCTTGAGCGATCCTTTCGGCTATAATGTCCATAGCGCCTTGCAAAGCATCCTCGACCGTTGCTACCGATAATTCCGGCTGCTCCGGCATAATAGAAATAAATTCAACGGATTTGGCACGGATAGCGGCGTCATCCAGCTCTTGCATGGCATCGGCCAAGACCTCCAAGCCGCGCTCAATGGCAAGCATAGCGCGTGTTTTCTTTTTACGCTTGTACGGTGTATAAATATCTTCAAGTTCGGCCAATGTCGAGGCGCCGGTTATATTTTGGTACAAAGGCTCTGTTAATTTATCCTGCTTAAAGATCAAGCGAATAATCTCAATCCGGCGTTCTTCAAGGTTTTTCTCGCCGGTAAACAGATGATCAATCTCACGAATCTGCATTTCGTCAAGATTGCCGGTTTTTTCTTTACGATAGCGGGCAATAAAGGGAACG
>JAITAM010000058.1 GCA_031284085.1 Spirochaetaceae bacterium | reverse complement strand
TATGAAGAGGTACAAGAGGTACTCATGGCGGCTTATGATACAGCGGACGTAGAAAGGCTTGCTTCTTTGATAGACGAAATGCGCTATGCGGCGGCTGGTATAGGAGGCGCTCATGGGTGATAGGTTTCCCGAACCGGTAGAAGCAGAGAAGTTTTTGTCAAGAAAAGTAAAGGTTGAGACTGAAAAGTGGGACGAGTTGAAGTGGGGAGAACACGCCCATGCGTTTACGGTTGCCCACAGTATCAAAGCCGGGGTGCTTGACCATATTCATGGGCTGCTTAATAAAGCAATGTCTGAAGGGCAAGCATTTAGCGCTTTTAAGAAAAATATGCTTACTCTCATGGAGAAGTCAGGGTGGTATGGACGGGAAGGTAAGACAAAAGATGATAAAACGTATATAAACTGGCGGATTAGAATAATTTATGATACTAACATGAGGACAGCACACGCTGCGGCTCGGTATCGTAGACAATTACAGGCGGCAGACCTGCGTCCCGTCTGGATATATAAATCAAAATTAGTAGGGAAGAACCGAAGGCAGGAACACATTGTGTTGCACAATAAAGCATTTCGATATGATGATCCATTTTGGAATAGCTATTACCCGCCTAACGGCTGGGAGTGTAAATGTTTTGTGGATACCCGCAGTGAGTCAGGCGCACAGCGGGAAAAGATAGACATATTAGAAACTGATAAAAACGGGAATCCGCCTGATATTGGTGTGGATTGGAATACGGTTGCTGACAAGGCATGGAAGTACAACGTCGGATGCGAAGCATTAGCGCCTAACTTTGGAAAGTTCAATAACATTAAAGACGCAGATAAGAAAAACGGTACGCACTACATGGAGGAGATTCGCAATAGGTATCAGGAAGACCTTGATAAGAGCAGAATGACCGAACCAGAATTCAGTGCGTATATGAGGCGTGCAAAAGATACCGATTACCGGAGTGCGGGGTATATTTTGCAGGTTGGCAATTTAGAGAACAAGCGTTTTGTGGCTTTAAGCGGCAAAACGGGAATAACTGATTCCAAAATAATGGCAACCGATACCCAGCTTTGGCATAGTCAAGGCAATAAGATCAAGCGGGTCAAAGAGGCGGAAAACAGGACGGACTTGACCCCTGCGGAAAAGGTGCAAGAAGTGAAACGCCTTGAGGATATGGTAGTCCCACAGGATATGTTTGGAGATTTATACGAACAACTGCAAGAGCCTGACAGGATTTATCTGTCAAAGAATCCACATACCAAACGGCAGGCACTTGAGTTCCATTTTGTGAAAACTCTGCCTAAAGGCAGGGTTATCAGGATTGTTTTAAGGGTTTATATGGACCCTGAAAACGGGCTGTATCTAGCTCCTGAAGTTATAACGATAGAAAAGATTGATGATGTTTATAAGGGAAAAGGACTGAAAAAGTATGAAGAGATTAAATGGTAACTGCCGGACAGGGTTTCGACCCCTGTTGCCTTCAAAGCCGGAAATCCGACTTAGCTCTGCTTCCATATTCGAGTTCTCGGCAATCACCATCTATCTATAAATATATGCTGGGTTTAAGTAAAAGTCAAGGAAGGAGGAGTTAGGAGATGATAGATTATGAGTATGTAACGGGTATTTTGGCTCGTTTTGAAGGTAAGGCAATTCAGCGGGGGTATATACCGTGTCAGAAAGGGACATGGTATCCGGACGGACAGGAGAAGGGGGAGATATTGGGGCAGTCAGGCGTAACGATTGCAACTGGTGTTGATCTGGGACAACAAACAGAAAAAGGTTTTGCAGGACTTTCTGCAACAGTGTTGGATAAACTGCGTCCTTACTTCGGATTGAAAAAGCAGGAAGCAAAGGCCGCACTTATTCATAAGCCGCTGGTGCTGTCTACCGAAGAGGTCAAACAGATAGATTTACTTATTCATAAACGGTATATAGATGAAACTGCGGCCATGTTTGGCAGGACAATCTTTGAAGCAGCACCTAAACAAGTACAAGCGGTAGCGGTAAGCCTGCATTATCAATTCGGGACGCCTAAGCGTAAAGAATCTCCTGCACTGGAAAAAACGTGGGAAGCCATGCGATACGGATTGTATCGGGAAGCAGCAGAATTACTTGAGAATGCAGACTTGTGGAGTCAAGGGCATCGTGCGTATTTTGCACGCCGTCGTGCGGAAGCGGCTCTGCTCAAGGAAGCAGTGTGAAAAAGGCTAAAAAGCCTGCAAAACAAGGGAGGGGGTATAACCTTACCCCTTGCCCATAAAAATTGAATTTAAACGGGTTTTGAACGTAATTAAATGGTAGTTGTGGAGGTAAGAGAAGGTGCCTGAAATAATGGTATTTAAGGCTGGGAAGTACCCTCAAGGAGAGTGGTCGAAAGAACGAACTCAAAAACTTGTTGATACTTATAACCCAGAAAAGGATATAGAAGCACCGGTGGTTATTGGTCATCATAATTGGTCTGATACAAATGAAATGCAGTATGCTCACGGGTGGGTTAAAGGCTTACGCATGGATGGTTCGGGCAAGGTCTATGCAGATATACCGGAGTTTTCCGCTGATGCAAAAAAAGCCATAGCAGAAAATAAGCTGCGTTATGTATCGGCAGAGATTATTGAACGAGATAGGATAAATCCTGATGATCCACCTTATCTGCGTGCTATAGCACTTCTGGGAAGAGATAGTCCGGCTATCAAAGGCACAAAATTACCTACACTGTTCTCTATGATGACCGGTGGTAATTTACAGGTTGACGAAACAGAGGGAGTTGCAACCTTTACCCGTAAAGCAGGAGTAGAGGAGTTTGCTGTTTTTGGTAAACAAACTAAAGGAGAAGAGGAAGGGAATATGGGAAGAATAGAAGAGTTAGAGGCAGAAGTAAAGAAAAAGGATGCTCAGTTAGCTGTGTTCCAAAAAGAACAGGAAGAATTGAAAAGTAAAGGAAAGAAACAAGAAGCGGAGGGGTATTTTGGAAAACTACGGGATGAAGGGAAACTACCTCCTGCACTCTTTGAAAGAGCCGTAGCACTGGATATCCGGCTTGGGGAAGAGGAACGGAAAGAACTACGAACATTGGTTGGTGAGTTTGAGACAAAGGTAGACCTATCGGGTGCTCATATAGCGGATAAGAAAAAGAAGGGGGTCTTCCCCGGTAGTGATACACTCACCGCAAAAATCAAAGTATATCAAAAAGAGAAAGGTTTTACTTCGTTTGAGGATGCGGCAAACGCATTGTATACAGTGCAACCTTCACTTTTTGAAGAGGGAGGGACAGTAGTATGAGAAGACCGTATAATGCAGAAACGATAATTAAACCCGGAACAGGTGTGGTACAAGGGAGTGGAGAACGCAAAGTTAAGGCTCCCGAAACCGGTGGAAGCGGTAAGCGGTAATCCCCGCAACGAGTACGATATTGTGATAGAGATACTGTCTTCAAGAACACTTAACGAAGGGACGTTCCGCATGGTCGTCGACGGGTTAGCAAGCAAGCGGTTCACAATACCGGACGAACCGGGGACGTATGAGATACCGGGAACGGGTATAACACTGACCTTTGCTGGGACGTTTGCCGAAGGGGGATACTTACTCTTTATTTATTTGTTGTAGCTCAAACCAGATACAAAACAAAAACCGAGACGGTTGACCAATGGGTGAATGCCCTGAGTGGAGAGGAACGGGGAACGGTTACCTCGACCCGCTTGCAAATCTGTGCGGGTTGGATTGAGGAAGCCGATGCCAACGGACAGATTGACGTGCTATGAAAATCACAGAACCACACAAAGGTAGACTATTTTTTTATTAAAGGTTTTTTTTCTGCCTTTGATATTACAGGCCAAGCTTTTATCACCCTCCCTGATTTTACAAATGGAGAAGAGCATTCGGATAATTCGGATAGCTTAACTGAAGTATACGCATCGGTTGCGGAGGTAGTGTTTACGGTATCTGTAGCACTGGAAGAGGAAGATGTGCCAACAATCAGGGGGACGGAAATCGAACCTGTGGATAGCAGTCGGTTGTAAGGAGGTAGTATGGGATATTTTTTTGGAGAAGAAGAAGGCAAAGGAGGAGCAATGGAAGTGCTGACCATAGAGGAACATGCTAAGAGGCAGGGGAGTGCACCATCTATACTAGCAGCGGTTATGCAGTTTGAAGGATGGGCGTGTGGAAAGAAGATAGCTGAAGATGAATTTAAGAGGGCTATAAATGCCTTTTTAAGTTCACCTATAAGCGGATTGAAGGAAGGAAGTAACTAATGGCATTGCCTGATGTAAAGAACCGTATATTAGACGGTGCGATGGGAGTGCAGGGAGCGAGTGCGACCGGAAGGTTTGCAGCGGTAGGGGTAGCTGCGAACTATGGGCAAGGTTTGCTGACTTTTACGGATGCGGAAGCAGTGGAAGAGGCGTTAGGAGAAGGCCCGTTAAGAGATTTGCTGGTGAGTAGTTTATCGAGTGCTAAAACAACAGTGTATGCCATAGCGCTGCAAGGGTCTGTAGCAGGAACACTATCGAGTGTAACAGCGGGAGCAGAGAATGCCGGGGCAGGAACGGTTGCGGTTTCCGGTTCTCCCCGCAATGAGTACGATATTGTGATAGAGATACTGTCCTCAGGAACACTTAACGAAGGGACGTTCCGCGTGGTCATTGATGGATTAGCAGGCAAACGGCTCACGATACCGGACGAACCGGGGACGTATGAGATAGCGGGGACAGGCATAACACTGACCTTTGCCGGGACGTTTGCCGAAGGAGATATTTACTCTTTTTCTGCGACAGAACCATCGGCAACTAATGGAGAGATGCTTAGTGCTGTAGACCAAATACTTGATGCAAAGTTGGAGATCGAATGGATAGCGGTAGCGGGAGTTTCGAGTGCGCCGCTGTGGGCGGCACTTGCAACCAAAGCGGAGGGGGCGGCGGAGATATTTCAATACTTATTCTTTGTGGCTCAAGCCAGATACAAAGCAAAAACAGAAACCCTTGATCAGTGGGCGAATGCCTTAAGCGGGGTAGAACGGGGAACGGTTGCCTCAACCCGATTGCAGGTCTGTGCGGGTTGGATAGAGGAAGCCGATGCGAACGGGCAGATTGACGTGCGTGGTTTAATCGGGATGTACTGTGGAGTACTGGCTGGCCGGAAGGTACATCAAGGGCCTGATGCGGTGAGATACGGCAGTATAAGTGCTGCAACAGCGCTCAGGTCAGATGGTATCAATGATGGACACATTGAGGCGCTGAAAGATGCTGGGTATGTAACAGCGAGGCAGATAATCGGCTTGAGTGGAATTTACATTACCAGCGGGCAAATGATGGCAGAAGAAGGCAGCGACTATAACCTCGTAGAGAGGCGGAGGGTAATGGATAAAGCCTGCCGGTTAATCCGCAAAGCGCAGCTCTTCTCTCTCAACGATGCCGTAAGGATAAATAAGGATGGGTCTCCCGAAGGGATAAAAATGTTACTAGCCCAAAGCGAAGGGCCGCTGAAGGTAATGGTAACTGAAGGGGAGATAAGCAGTGGAACAGTGGTGGCGCCAGAAGGGCAGAACATCCTCTCTACGGCCACATTGAAATTGAAGGTGAGGATAGTACCACTGGGTAAACTATCCTACATTGAAAACGAAACTGCCTACAACAATCCTATATTAGGATAGGAAGGAGTGTAAGATATGATAAACGGTTTAGTATACGATTATGAATCGATAAAACTTCAGTTGCCAACGGGTTTGGTGGTGCTGGCGGAGAGTGTCTCGTACAATGATAAGAAGGACGACGAAGTGGTGCAAGGTGTAAGCAATCTCCCTGCAGGCTTGGGGCGTGGTGCTTACAGTGGAGAATGCGAGCTAGAAATCGGACGCAGTGAGTATGAAAAATTGAATAGCCACTTAGCAGTGGAGAGTTTTTTCAAGACGTTAAAAGCGGAAGTGGAGGTATTTGAGTATATGGAACTATATTGTAATAAGCGTCGTAGACATTCGGCGCTCGGCTATGCTATACTGATAGCAGTAACACATTGCAACGTAGCTTACCTACTGTGCATCGCACCGGGGGAAGTCCAGCAATACGCGGCGGTTTTCTCCGCATGGTAATTACGCTACATTGCGGCAAATGTGATACAGGTAATAGCAACGATATACTCGTTAATAGCCGTTCTTGTGGCGATTCATATCCCCAAGCGTATTATGATAAATCAGATATATGCCGATTTGATTCAAGATTACCGCAGCCCTGAAATGGGCGGAGCGATACTTGCAATATTCCGTTTCTATGTTAAGGATTGCAAGAATAATACCGCTATTATTGCTAGTAAATATAAGGAAAAGTACAACGAACAAATAATGAAACCGCTTAAAGCCGGAAAACCAATAGATTATGCCAATACACTCCATTTTCAAAGGCGGCTGGTGTTCCATTTCTATTGGCACATGGCGCTATTTCGCTATGAGCAGTACTTTTCACGCTTATCAACAAAAAAACTAAAGCTATGGTTTACGCCGAATGAAGTGAAATTACTCGCTATACTTTTGCACATGGTTGAACCGGCAGAAGCAGTATTTGAAAAAGCCAACGATGACCTCAAACCGCCGGAAAGCAAGGCTCCTGCGAACCAAATGATTCATTTGATAAATAAACTTTACAATGAAGTGAAATACTGGGAATGAGATATATTTTAAGTTTAACCCCAGTCGTAGTGGTTATTATCGTTTCTATAACCTATCTTTGTATCACAACTGTCAATCGCTATGTGCCAACAACAAAGATAACGGTAAGTGAAGACAACGAAAAGATGTATATCGATAACCTAAAATCTATTTCAAAAAGCAACGACATTTATGTAAAATGTGAAGTCAGCGTCAAAAGCAAATGGCTTATGCTGATGGTGGTGGCTGCTTCCCCAAATTCTCGATCTTACCATTGAATATCCATCGAAACTGGGAGGTGATCCAGAAAGTATGATGCCTTCAAACGAAGCCGTAATAGATGTAAAAGAAGGCCATATCAAACGCTTTCCAGCGAAACGCCCGCCGTATCCGATGCCTCAACCGGCAATTGTTCCCTTCTATCCCTTTCTTGTGCTCTTTATTTCACCGCTGTCCTTCTCCGAATGCCCAAAAAGCTGTCCCAATCCTCCTCCGCCACTATCCGGTCATAACTTATTCCCAGCCGCTTTATCTGTTCCCTCAACTTTTTTGCCGTTTTCAGGTCTCGTTATTTCCCCCGTATCCCGATGACATGCGTATATTAGCCATACTTTGTTCTTCTTTTTCCCTTATACGTCTAAAGCTCGTCTATTTCTTCAAGGCGGTCATAGTATTTTTGTTTCGGTAGTATCCGGTATTTGATTGATTAGAAGACTTTTAAGACTTTGATGACACTGATTTTCAATTGCGAATTCCCCGGGTGAGCATGATTTTGACAAGATCAAGGATAGCGGGAAGACAACCTCGGCAGGTCATTTCGTGAACGCTGATAAACTTAGGATTCTGGCAATGGGAGCATATGATTTCTATGGATATTAGCATAATCTTATAGTATCTTTTTGCGCCTCTGTTGTCTTTACCACTCCATCGTACTTTGTAGATCACCACCAGAGAGGATCGTTCTCTTTTTCTACCAAAGCGTTTATTGCTCATCTTGGCAGTCATGGCACAAACCTTCAAAAGAGATGCTATGAAAATCAATGGCAAAGCCGCTCTTTTCTGCGGCTTCTCTATCAAATTTCTCACGGTAAGCTATAGGCATATCAAAAATCTTTCCGCATTTCTTGCAATGTAGATGATAGTGACGGCACTGTTGACTGTCATAGCGAAGAAGAGACGGGTCGGTCTGTATTGAAATAATCTCTCCATCTTCTTCAAGAATTTGGAGGTTTCGATAAACCGTACCGAAACTCATAGGTTTCTTCTGAGAGACAAGCACAAAAATTTCCCGTGCCGATAGGTGATTTCCATTACGGACTGCTTCCAGAACTAGCTTTCGCTGACTGGTTGAACGGCGAATGGTTCTTCTATTTTTTTTATTCATATTCAGAATCATTATTGATAATATAATCTTAAAAAAGCTTTTGTCAAGGAATTGAGAGACAGTACTTTATTTTCGGTTTTGAAAAGCCGGTTCATTTAGGGAGGATGGTTCTTTTGTTGTGCCTTATCAGAAGGCACAGTCTTTTACGCAGAATAAAAAAGCTGTAAACGATATTATCTATAACAAGATATTGACAACAGTCTTTGTTTTGTTTATTGTTAAAAATAAGTTAAGTCAAGTGTAGGGCGTATCCGGATTCCATTTACTGCACAGACAGAGCTTTTGTAGTAAATGGACTACAACATGTGTTTTCAGCATTTGTATAGCACAATACTTTTTGCGAGAGTGGTGAAATTGGTAGACACGCCAGACTTAGGATCTGGTACCGCAAGGTTTGAGGGTTCAAATCCCTCCCCTCGCAGTACAAACTATAAAATATTCTATAACAGAGAGGAAATAGTATGACTGTAGCAAAAGAAATTACTCAACTAAAACAGTCTGTCGTTCAATTAAACATTACAGTTAAAAAAGAGGACATTCGTTCTGAATACGATAGTATCATAGCAGATACCACTAAAAATATCCGTATTCCAGGCTTCCGTCCCGGCAAAGTTCCGAGAAACGTGCTTGAAAGAAAATTAGGCGATACTTTACTGAAAGAAGTAAAGGGGCGGATAATTGAGCTTTCACTTGCTAGTATCTTTGAGGATGAAAATTTCCCTCAGTCCCAAAGGCCGCTTCCCTATTCAAATCCCAAAATTGATGATAAAACGCTTGCTGACACTTTGAATTTAGATGAGGATCTTAGTTTTTCCGTGCAATACGATGCGATGCCTTCAGTACATGTGGAAAAGTGGAGCGGTTTTGAGATTGAGGTGCCGGATGTGCAGATAAGCGATGAAGATATAGATCGGGAAATTGAAATACTTTGTGAACGTAATGCTGCTGTCTTTGATAAAGATGAACATGCCACAGCCCAGAAAGGGGATATTGTCACTGTTGACTATGGGGAGATTGACAGCACCGGAAAATTTATTGAAAGCACCACACGTAAAGACTATGTATGGACACTTGGAACCGGACGCAACGTGTATGAATTTGACGATGCTCTTATTGGGATGAAGCGGGGAGAGATACGCGAAATAGAAAAAACCTATCCACAAGACTTTGAAAATACTGCTTTTGCCGGCCAGACAAAAAAAATACGAATAATTATGAATAATATAAAAGAAAAAGTACTTCCTAAGTTAGATGATGAATTTGCTAAAGATATTGGCGAGCAGTACAACACATTAGATGATCTGAAAAATAATATTAAAAGCCGACTGGAAAATGAACGTGACACTGCTATAAATACATTCAAGATTAATAGCATTTTTGAGAAGCTTATGGAGATCACGCCGGTGGATTTGCCGAAATCGATGGTCCAGATACAATTGAAAACTCAATGGCGTGATTTTGCTAGGCAAATGGGACTTCCGGTTGACAAGGAAATTTTTGAAGATTCAGACTCAGTAGAAGACCCTTGGGAAAAAAATCTGATGGAATTATGGCAACCCGGTGTGGTAAAGACTCTTCATTCTGGGCTTATTGCTAGCGCTATTGCTCATCAACTTTCTTTGGAAGTTTCAGATGAAGAGCTAGATCATGAGATTGAGCGTATTGCACAAGAAAGAAAATCTGGAATTGAAGAAGTGGCTGCATATTATGCACAGGAGAATAGAAAAGACCTTCTTAAAGAAGATATCAAAGAACATAAGATGTTTAATATTCTTTTAACAGAAAATACCTTTAGAATCGGGCAAAAGCAAAATTTCCTAGAATTTACCGGGAAAAATAAGTAGATTATTAGATACTAGAATGAACAGTATAGCCATAACCTATGGATGCAATTTTTATTAGTCGGTTTTAATGGTGGTGTTTTATCTTTTAATTTCTTTATACTAAGGAGGCCGGTGTTTATTAGCCGGCAACATTTTTATGAGTAATCTTGTTCCTATTGTTGTTGAACAAACCGGCATGGGGGAACGATCGTATGACATTTATTCTCGCCTTCTTAAAGATAGAATTGTATTTCTGGAGGGTGAGATAAATGACTTATCTGCTGATTTAGTTGTAGCGCAGCTTTTGTTTTTGGATAGTCAGGATGCCGAAAAAGATATAAATTTATATATCAATTCCCCCGGTGGTTCGGTAACGGCCGGACTTGCAATATACGATACTATACAGTATCTTGCCTCTAATGTACAGACTATTTGCCTAGGGCAAGCTGCTAGTATGGCAGCACTTATTTTAACGTCCGGATCGCCGGGTAAGCGATTGGTACTGCCGTATTCACGAGTGCTTATTCATCAGCCTTGGGGCGGTGTTCAAGGGCAAGCGCGAGATATTGGTATACAATCCAAAGAGATTATCCGGCTGAAGCAGATCACTATTGATATTTTTGCTAGACATTCCGGCAAAGACCCGGAACGGATAGCTTCGGATATGGAGCGTGATTTCTTTATGTCAGCACACGATGCAGTTGAATATGGTGTTGTGGATTCTATTTTAACGAGGAAGAAAAATGGCACGGTTTCGTAATAATTCTACCGATCATGCAAGGACTTGTTCATTTTGTGGTAAAAGTAACGATATGGCGCGGAGGCTTATCGCCGGTCCAGCTGATGTATTCATCTGTGATGAATGTGTTGAAGTATGTCGAAAAATTCTTTCTGAAGAAGACCATGATTTTACAACACAGTTCAGTGAGGATATCCCTACTCCCCGGGAAATTAAGCAGTACCTCGATCAGTTTATCATTGGACAAGATGATGCAAAAAAGGCGCTTTCTGTTGCAGTGTATAATCACTATAAGCGTATTGCTCATCCAAATAAGGATAAAGACGATGTAGAAATTGAGAAATCGAATGTTCTGCTTATCGGACCAACTGGTACTGGAAAGACTCTTTTAGCTAAGACTCTTGCGAAAAAACTTAAAGTTCCTTTTGCTATAGTTGATGCTACTACACTTACCGAGGCCGGTTATGTTGGCGAAGATGTAGAGAATATTCTTCTCAAGCTCATTCAAAATGCAGGCGGTAATATTGCTTTGGCTGAACGCGGTATAGTGTACATTGATGAAATTGATAAAATTGCCAGAAAAGGGGAAAATATTTCTATTACACGAGATGTTTCCGGCGAAGGTGTTCAACAAGCATTATTAAAAATTATTGAAGGAACTATTTCTGCAGTACCGCCACAAGGTGGACGTAAGCACCCTAATCAAGAAACAATTCGTATTGATACCACAAATATACTGTTTATCTGCGGTGGTGCTTTTGTCGGTCTGGAAAAATTTATTGAGCAGCGGGTAGTACAACACCCTATGGGTTTTGGTTCTGACATACAGGCAAAGAGTAATAAAAATCTTAAAGAGCTGTATAATGTTTTGCATCCGGATGATCTTATTCGCTTTGGTTTAATACCTGAATTTGTGGGTAGGCTGCCGATTACCGTGGTGCTTGAAGAACTGAAACGCGATGACCTCAGACGTATTATCACTGAACCACGAAATGCCATTGTTAAGCAGTATCAGGCGTCTATGGCTATAGATAAAGTTAAACTGGAATTTACTGATGGTGCTGTTGATGCTATCGCAGATACAGCAATTAAACAAAAAACCGGTGCAAGAGGCTTGCGTGCTATTGTAGAGAAGCTTATGATTGATATTATGTTTGATATTCCATCAATGGATGGAAACAAAAAAGTTGTTATCACTCAAAACACTGTCGAAAAAGCAGAGCCGCCTGAAATTTATTCTTTGGTAAAGAGTGCATGAGTCTCCTTTCTGTCCTGAAAGGAAATTCTCATAAAAAAACACAAGAAGAACTTCCTCTACTTCCTCTTCGGGACTTGGTGTTGTATCCTAATACAGTTATACCGGTTTTTATCACCTACCATTCGGGTATTGTCGCTATCGATGAGGCTTTGCGGCGGGATATGCGCCTTTTTGCAGCGTGTATTCGGAACATTACCACCAATGAGACCTACTTAGTTGGTACTGCGGTAAAAATCGTTCAGTACTTAAAACTTCCTGACAATACATTCCGAGTTGTGTTGCAAGGCGAGTACCGCGCTACCATATCTTCTATAACCCAAGCAAATGATTTTTTTATGATCAGTATTGTGCCGATTAGTTCTATTTTAGAGGGAAGACTCAGCCCTGAAATGGTAGCATTGATACGGACGGTACAAAAATCCTTCGCACAATACGCAGAATCTTCAAAAAAAATTGGTAACGATACCATTACCGCGGTAGAAAAGACAGAAAATCCGGAACGACTTGCTAATTTAATATGTAACAGCCTGCTCATAAGCATTGAGCAAAAGATAGAGCTGCTCTCCTTTGCTGATCTTCTTGAGCGTTTGGATGCTATTCTTGAAATCTTAGAAAGAGAAAATGAGATTTTCGATATTCAAAAAAATATCCGAGGTAAAGTTAAAAGCCGTATTGATAAAAATCAGCGTGAATATGTCTTAAATGAACAGCTAAAAGAAATAAATAAAGAGCTGGGAAAAGATATAACAAACGATGAATTTGATGATCTTGAAAAACTGATCGAAGGGCGCCACCCCAGCGAAGAAGCGCTTCAAAAAGCTCGTAAAGAAATTGCCCGTCTCCGCAAACTCCAACCGCTTTCGCCGGAAGCCGGTGTGCTTCGTGGGTACCTTGAATGGATTGCCGATTTACCGTGGTCAACGGTAAGTACTGATTCCGGTGATCTATGTCTAGCAGAGAAGATCCTCAATGAAGATCATTTTGCTCTCGATAAAGCAAAGGAACGTATTCTTGAATTCATTGCGGTCCTGAGAATCTTTGCCAATACTCAGAGTCAGAATACAGCTATAAAAGGTCCCATACTATGCTTTGTCGGCCCGCCGGGTACCGGGAAAACCAGTCTCGGTAAATCAGTGGCGAGAGCATTAGGACGGCACTTTGTGCGTATCTCATTAGGAGGGCTCCGTGATGAAGCTGAAATTCGAGGGCATCGGAAGACGTATGTCGGCGCTTTACCGGGCAAGATTATACAGTCTATGCGGAAAGCCGGTACTATCAATCCGGTAATTTTGTTAGATGAAATTGATAAATTGTCGAGCGATTTCCGCGGGGATCCGGCATCGGCTTTGCTTGAGGCTTTGGACCCGGAACAGAACATTAACTTTACCGATCACTATCTTGAAGTGTCTTACGATCTATCAAAAGTACTCTTTATCACCACGGCAAATTCTCTTCATACCATTCCCTATCCTCTTCTTGATCGTATGGAAATAATTGAAATACCCGGCTATGGTGAAAGCGAAAAGTTAAACATTGCACGGCATTTTTTAATACCAAAACAACTATATGAAAACGGGCTTTCTCAAGCAAAGATTTCATTCAAAGACGATACTATACGGGATATTATTCGGCATTGGACCATGGAATCTGGGGTGCGAGGGCTTGAGCGGGAAATTGCCCGGTGTATCCGGCGCATTGCCCGCGATGCTATAAAAAGAGAGTACAGCATCCGCAATGATAAGCCTCTAAGCAGTTTCAAGAAAGTTATACATACAATCGATCTGGAGAAATTACTGGGACGCAGAAAATATAAAAACGATCTTATCTTCAAAGAAGCGCGTATTGGCGTTTCTTACGGACTTGCATGGACAGAGATGGGGGGAACAATGCTGCCTGTGGAAAGCTCTCTCCTTGAAGGAAGCGGCGGACTGATCATTACCGGTAATGTTGGAGATGTGATGAAAGAAAGCGCACGAATTGCCTTGTCTTATGTTGGTAGTATACAGAAGCAGTACGATTTTCACAAAACAGAGCTTAAAAATGTCGATATTCATTTGCATATTCCAGAAGGCGCTATTCCAAAAGACGGCCCCTCAGCCGGCATTACCCTTGCTACTTCAATCTTTTCCACTCTGTGCAGAAAAGCCCCTAAAACCAATATCGCTATGACCGGTGAGTTGACTTTGACCGGCCGCGTTTTACCCATAGGAGGGCTTAAAGAAAAAGCTCTGGCTGCGGTACGGAACGGCATGAAACAGATACTCATCCCCGCCGGCAATCGGGAAGAATGGGAAGACTTGGATAAAGAAATAAAGGAATCTATCACTACTCTTTTTGTAGAAAATGCTGAAGATGCTTTTAGTCTTTTGTTTGTACCCACCGATACGCCGCAGTAATAACACAAAAGAGCATCTTACGCGGGCTTTAATGCACTAAAACAGGTATGATGAACTATAATAAAAAAGCCTGCTATAAAACATAAGCCTTGTTTTATAGCAGGCAGCATTGTTTTTACATGTACTACAAAGGGCCCCTAATCCTCTGTAGTTGAGATAGTTATCCTTCTGGGTAAAGGATACTTACCCCTACCTCCTTAACCAAAATATAATTAAAAACATCTTATGGATGGTCTTTGCCGATGATCCTGATGCCGCCTTTGATCCTGCTGTGAATACCGCCTATGCTGATTTCTTTGCTGGGAAGGCTTGCGGTCTTGGTAATTGAACTGTTGACCCCCTCTTAGCTGCGGTTCCGGTATGTCGTTCCACAGCAGCATCATCTGTCCATTTCCTAAAGACGGAGAAGATAATTCATAATCCTTAGCACCGATACTAAGCTTGGTAGCACGGAACAGTACTGAAGTTTTCTGCCGAATAGTGGGTATGGCATAGCCCTCTAGAGTCACGGCCGCCCCCTCTTTTAACCCTTCTATAAAACCAATGAATTGCCTTAAGCCGGATATAAAATAGGTAATGCCGTCTTTTTGGATGGCTATCGCCCCTTGCACCAACTTTAATTCACCGCTAATAGTTGTTTTTTCCGGTGTATTCCTTGTGGATACAGCAGCCTTTTGTTCTTGTGCATAAAGCAATCCGATATTTGCTATAATGAGCGATAATACGACTGCTCTGTTATTGTATTTCATACAAGAGCCTCCTGCTTATTAAATAGCAGGAAGCGTGCCACAAGGCGCTTGAGATGCTATTGGTATGCAGATTATGCAGATTCAGCGCTCATCCAAAAGCGAGGACAAGGACTAGAGGGCAATGCGTCAGGTATTTGAGCAGTTTAGAGTTTAAGCTTCACGTAACGAAGCTGGAAAGGCGGCTTAGAACTGATCCTTTTATACTCAACTGTGTAAAATATTCTCACAGGCCAGCCTGCCACCCCGTAAGCCCGCCAGCGGGCTTCAACGTTCCGGGATTGTATCAGGAATGGGCGCATGGCTTTTTGCCCGATAGAAGCGGGAAGGGGTCAGACCTTATAACTAACAAGGTCTACGGTTGCAGACAAGCAAAGTCTAGGGTTGTAGACTAACAAGGTCTGGGGTCGTAGACTAATAAGGACTGG
>JAITAM010000148.1 GCA_031284085.1 Spirochaetaceae bacterium | reverse complement strand
GTCTTGAGGAAGTTCAGGAAGATCACCAACCGGATGTTGGATGCGTTCTATGGATACGGCTTTTCCCATGTCGTTTAGTTCTATCAAGACCCCTTGCAATTCAGGTCTTTCTATAGCTTCTCTTGTCCAATCGGGAATGCCGGTCATGTAATTGGTGATGCGTTCTTGTATATCAACGCCGCCTACCGAAAGCTGACTGCCTGTGCGCCCGGCATCGGTAATAACGGCCGTGCCTCCTGCTAGCACTTCTGCATCGGCTGTTTGAACGCGGGTATGAGAACCTATAACGGCAGAACAAAGACCGTCGGATATTGTAAACAGAATACGTTTCTCAGCGGTTGTTACTGCGTGAAAATCAAGTACTATGTACGGAGTTTCTTGCCTAAGCCGTTCGCAAAGCAGCGGCACTTCAACAAAAGGATTGTTACCGTGCATACGGATAAAACCGCTTTGACCTATCAGAACGGCAACGGCAATTTTTTTATCACCGACTCGGTATATACGAGAACCGTATCCGGGCGCTTCGTAGTTAAGGTTGGCAGGACGCAACACATAATGGATCTGCTCAATGTTTTCGACAAAGTCTTTCTTAAAAAAAGAACATTCTCCGCAGGTAAGTACGTTAGCGCCTAATTTATGCAAATATGAAGCGTGGTTACGGCTTAATCCATTAGCGCCTGTAACCCCGTCTGCACCGGCAATAACAAAATCCGGCTCTCTTTCATGCCGTATCTCTTTGATCCCTTTCTTAAAAGCAAATATGCCGGCACGGCCAACTATTTCTGCAACGTATAAAATTCGCATAAAGGCATACTACCAAAAAACTGTGAAAAATGATAGGCTAAGCTATGAAGGATTGTTTAATTTTCTCTATAAAGCCATTGATGAAAAGGAGTGATTTCGTATGACAGCGATTACAGATTATAATGCTGATACTTCAAACTACGAGCTGTTTTGTTTTTTGTACGAGTCTATTATAAATAGAGAGGTAACGACATTTTCACAGTTGAAAACTCTTACCGCTCCTATCCTCAAAGAAAAGAGGATTGCACCGGTTCTTATGAAGAGTTTTGAATTGATAAAGCGGCTTTATTGGGGTTTTTTTGCTAATATTGCTTCGTCTTCCCATAAGAAATTATGGCGTGAGGTCGTCATACCCGACCATCAATTCCCAAATGCCGGCGATCTTAAACGTACTATCTCTATATCGAATCTCTACGTTGTAATGATGGATATTCATGGCTACACTAAGTTCTGCCAGAGTACCCGCAATAATTTGTCCATGCTTCACAATTTCGATAAGACCATCAACAACGAGATCAAAAATATCGCGGCAAGTTGTCATTCAGAGTGCAGGCGGGAAGCAGGCGATGAAATCGTGCTGGTAGCCGCTTCTGCAAGCGATGCTCTCACCGCAACGCTTGGTATCATGGATTATTTTGCAAAGACAAACATATTGAACAACCCTGATGTTCCAAGCCAAAGAAGCGGCAACTCTAATGCCCTGCCGATTTTTACCATATCGGCAGGTATAGCAGGCGGTAACACAACCATTCCCCTTATCATTACCGAACAGGGCGATTTATCAGGCTTTTTGCTTAATACCGCAGCACGGCTTCAAGCTCATGCCAATACCTTATCCGCTAAGGAGGCGCGGCTTATGGTTACTAAACAAGTACAGATGAATTTTAAGAAGGAAAATGCTAATCAGGCAACAGAGTGCTTTATCTTTAAGAAAAAGCTGCTCTATTTCTTTGACACCGGTATCATAGAATTCAAAGGCGTTATGCTGCCTACCTGTGAGGTGATCTTTAGCGAAGATGAAAAGTATAAACAGTATTTAAGTACGGAAATGTCCCAACTGTTTAATGCGGTACATTCCTCCTTGTGGGAACAGCAAATATTCAGTAATTTGATGAAAGTGATCGTTAAGTCGGTTACGGTTATGCCTGCCTTTTGTATCAAGCTCAAAGAGCCTGTCCTCTTCACGACCGTCATAACCAACGAATCATTTATACACATGTGTCAGAGAGCTGAAAAATTCTACGCTGTGGATGAAGATTATTCTTATGCCGTTAAGATGCTGCATGACTTTACCCTCATACTAGAACAGATACCGCACTACGATCATTTAATTTTGGATTATCTTAAAGGTATCACTGAAAGATACGATTTTATTCTTAAACTGTACCAAGAGTTTATTGATAGAGAGATCGATCTCAATGCCCCTCGTATCTTTTACGGTAACCAGCTCAAAATCTACTATGAAGCAAAGAATGCCGTTGATACGCTTGATCGGCTTCTTGGTATGGGGAGGATAAGTTCTGAGATTCCTCAAAAGCGGGTGTTATGGTACAGTCTTATTCATCAGCATAAAGACAAAATGGTATTTACTCCCTATTCAGGGAAAAAATAACAGCCGCAGGCTGCTTTAAGCTTTCGGCGTCGGTATCAAAGGCGGTGGTACGGCTTTATGCCTGTAAGCAAACCGGCCTGTTCCACAGCCGCAGGCTGCTCTAAGCTTTCGGCGTCGGTATCAAGGGCGGTGTACGGCTTTTGTGCTTGTAAGCAGAGTAATGTCCGGCGGACTTACAGCATAGGGTATAAGACTATGAAGGAGAATTATGGATTACTATGTAGCTATTGACATCGGTGCTTCGAGTGGACGGCATGTAGCCGGCTGGTTTGAAGAGGGAAAGATACGCACCCAAGAAGTGTACCGCTTTGAGAACCGCTTTGAAATGCGGGGCGGGCGTCTGTGTTGGGACATTGACGGGCTTTATGAGCAGGTTCTTGAAGGCTTAAAACGCTGCAAAGCTCTCAATATAATTCCGGTTAGTATTGGTATTGATACGTGGGCCGTTGATTTTATACTGCTTGATAAAGACGGTTTAAGGCTCGGCGAGTCCGTCAGTTACCGCGATGGAAGAACAGCCGGCATGGATGCGCGTGTTGAGCAAGTCATTCCTTTTACAGAGCTGTACCGCAGAACCGGCATACAAAAACAGCCTTTTAATACTATTTACCAACTGATGGCGATTAAAACACAAGAGGCGGATTTGCTTAACCGTGCGGAACAGTTCTTGATGATCCCCGATTATCTTCATTACCGTCTAACCGGTCTTGTTTCAAATGAATATACCAATGCCTCGACTACAGCTCTCCTCAACGTAAAAACAAGAGA
The DNA here is from genome assembly GCA_031284085.1 of Spirochaetaceae bacterium. Taxonomy (GTDB): domain Bacteria; phylum Spirochaetota; class Spirochaetia; order Treponematales; family Breznakiellaceae; genus BOBG01. The sequence goes on along the minus strand of JAITAM010000148.1, from coordinate 3,276 downwards.
CTGGGATAAAGATATTATACAGGCGCTGGGCTTCCCGCTTCATCTGTTTAAGCCGCTTATGAATGCAGGCGATAAACTCGGCGCACTCTCTCCTGCTGTCTGTGCGCATCTCGGCTTTAGCAGTACGGTCATTCTGCCTGCAACGCACGATACCGGCAGCGCTTTTCTTGCGGTTCCCTCTTCAAATAAAGAAAAGTCTGTGTATTTATCAAGCGGCACATGGAGTCTGCTTGGCATTGAAAGTCCTGTCCCTATCCTTACCGATGAAGCGCGGGAGGAGAACTTTACCAACGAGGGCGCCTACCAAGGGAATTACCGCTTTCTCAAAAACATTATGGGCTTATGGATGATTCAGTCAGTGCGCAACGAGCTTGATAAAAAGTACTCTTTTTCAGACTTGGCGCGTATGGCTCAAGAGTCTACGAGCAGCACGTTATTTGACGTGAACGACCCGCGCTTTCTTGCGCCCGCGAGTATGCTTGCTGCGATACAGGATATATGCCGGGAAACAAAGCAGCCGCTCCCTCAAAGCATAGGCGAAGTTATGCACTGTATTTACACAAACCTTGCCCGCAGTTACCAAAAAGCTCTCAAAGAGATACAAAGAATCAGCGGGCATAAGTTTTGTACTTTGAATATTGTCGGTGGCGGCAGTAAAGATGACTATCTCAACGAGCTGACGGCGCAGGCCGCCGGATTACCTTTGTCTATAGGTCCTGTGGAAGCTACGGTCATTGGCAATCTATGCGCGCAAATGCTGAGCCAAGGAGTGTTTTCGGATTTGGATACTGTACGGCAGGTAATTGCACACAGTTTTGCCGTTCGGCATTTGCCTAAAGCGGTTAGGTAGACAAAGAGGCGGGAGGTCTGTCCCCTAAGGACAGACTGGCCTGCTGGCCTGTAGGCAAAGAGCCATAAGCCGCCTTTGACCTACAGCGCCGAGAGCTTAGAAACAGGCTCTGCCTGTGAAGGAGGTTTTTTATGATGAGGGGTACTAGCGTACCGAGTGTACTGATGTTTGTAGGAATGGGGTTTTATCTTTTATTCATGATCCTCATTGGTTTATTGTATGCACGGCGCAGTAACAGCGATCCGGAAGAGTATTTCTTGGGAAAGCGAAAGTTAGGCCCGTGGGTAACCGCTTTGAGCGCCGAGGCGTCCGATATGTCAGGCTGGCTCTTGATGGGAGTGCCGGGGCTTGCCTACTTTACCGGCATGGCGGAGGCGTTCTGGACAGCCCTCGGCCTTGCGCTTGGAACGGCTATAAACTGGCATATCGTTGCACGCCGCCTGCGCATATACTCTCAGTCAACTAAGTCCATCACCCTGCCGGCCTTCTTTAGCAATAGGTTCCATGACCAAAAGCGTATCTTGATGACCATTGCCGCAACCGTTATTCTGATCTTCTTCTCCGTATATACGGGTGCACAGTTTGTTACCTTTGGCAAATTCTTCAGCTATGTCTTGGGAGTAAAACAGTACTATCCGGCAATGGTCATTGCAGGCGCTGTGGTGCTTTTGGTCTACACTTTAACCGGCGGCTTCCTTGCAGTCTGCATGACCGATCTCATTCAAGGCATCCTCATGTTTTGCGCCTTGCTTCTCGTTCTTACCCTCAGCTTGGTACACTCAGGCGGACTAAGCGGCTTTTTGGAGCGGCTTGCCGATTTTCCTCAGTTCCTCTCGATCTTCGCTATCGCCGTGCCGGCAGATACGGCAGGAAACGCGTCCTCTGTGCAGGCGGTGATAGAGGGCGTCCCGCAATTCACAAACGGCAGCCCCTATTCTCTGCTTAACATTGTCTCTTGTCTTGCGTGGGGGCTTGGATACTTCGGAATGCCGCAGGTCTTGATACGGTTTATGGCTATACAAAGCCCTACAAAACTGCACCAATCGAAGTACATTGCGGTGCTTTGGTGTGCTATTTCACTTTCGGCAGCGGTTGTTCTAGGTCTTTTGGGGCGCGCCCTTTTCCCCGTCTTGCTTAATACGGCGGTGGATGCGGAAAACATCTTTATCCATCTTTCAATTCAGTTCTTTCCGTCTCTCATTGCAGGTTTAGTGCTCTCCGGTATTCTTGCTGCAACGATGAGTTCGGCGGATTCGTATATGCTTGCCGTCTCATCCTCCCTTGCAAACGATCTGTTCAAAGGTATTATAAGGAAGGATGCGGATAAGAAGGCGGTGCTGATAGTCGCCCGTGTTGCGATTCTGATTGTTACCATCTTCGGCGTGATAGTGGCCCTCTTTGAGGACAGCTCTATCTTTCGGATCGTATCGTATGCGTGGGCTGGATTGGGCGCTGCGTTTGGACCGCTTATGCTGTTTTCTTTGTTTTGGAAGCGCACCAGTCTTACGGCTGCTATTGCTGGAATGCTTTCAGGCGGTATCATAGTTATTCTGTGGAAGAGTGTGATTAGCAAGATAGGCGGTATTTTTGCTGTTTATGAACTCTTGCCTGCCTTTATCATCTCGTGTTTGGTAATTTTTGTTGTAAGTCTTCTGACGCCTGTTCCTTCGGCAGCGATTCAAAGGGAGTTCGAGCGGGTAACCCGCAAGCTCTAGCACAGGCGCAGCCTGTTGCTAAGCTGCGTTGCTAGTATCCGCAGCGGGAGTACGGCTTTTTTCCTGAAAAGTTGTATATGGGCATATACCTGCCTCGTATCAAGCCTCCAGCTTCAGAGACCTACCTCGACCCTTCTTAGGGAGCTGCCTCTTCCCTGCCGAAACCATAGCATCTGGCAGGCTGAAGCCATAGCCATAGTGTCAGGCGGACTGACCGCGTAGTGTGGAGAGCTTCCACCGCCCAAACAGGTCAGACCTCTGACTGTGCCTCATAAATGAAGAGAGGCAGGGAACCCATGAAGTGTTCCCTGCCTCTTAATAAGCCTACGGCTTAGCGCACACCTGCGCAGATTAAACCTCTTATTCTCAACCGCCTATATTGCCGGATACGCGGCTGTCCATGTAAACGCTTGCCCCCGCGACGCTGTTGCGCTTCTTACCAGAAGACTCATCTATCCGTACATATACCACCTTTCCATTTGGCGCAGAGTTGGTAGCGCCAATAGTGCCGCCACCACTCTTGGTGAACGACCGCGTATAAAAGCGCATACCTGCCGCGTCCCTGCTTGCGTGTTAGGCTCACACCCGCCCACGTGTTAGGCTCACACTCGCCAATCAGAGTCATTTGTATTGTGCAAGCACTGTAGAAGTCGGTTTGGGTTGGGTTAGGCTGGGGGACAGACCTCGAGCTGTTTTTATCAGATGAAGAGT
>JAITAM010000199.1 GCA_031284085.1 Spirochaetaceae bacterium | reverse complement strand
CGATAACTGACATAGCGTAATTTAAGTACGCAGTTTTTACTTCATCTTCTATTGCTATAGGAATGATCTTTCCAGTATTTTGTTTATTCATTTTTGTATAATAGCACAATTCCCCCTACTGTGTCGAGGGACTTAAATCTTCCACTTCAACTTCAACCTGACAAAGCCTTCATCTCTCTTTGCAAAAAGTCTACCAAAGGCCTGTCTTCCTAGTAGGCACAGCCTGTTTCTGAGTTTTCGACGCCAGTATCAAGGATGGGCGTACGGTTTTTGCCAACAGGCCGTGGAGGCAGGTATTTTAGGTTCTGATTCGTGTGGTAAAATGGAATCGCCACCGATCAGTTAGAATGGGGTACTTTAAGGTTTAGATGGCGCAAATGCTGTAAAAAAATGAGCCGTTCACGGTCTAGAACACAGTTTTCGTCAGAGAAAGAAACTGAGCCGCTTCGGAGAGTAAATCCTCCACTTCAAGAACTGGATCCTCTATTTAAAGATTATTTTTATCAGGACTATGCTCTCTTGATTCGACCACGGTCGAAACGCATCCTCACACTCATCAGGCTGAAAAAAATGATTTGCAAGCAATAAAAGAAGAGATGAGGAGAACGGAACACGAAGATACACGCAGTAACCGTAGGGGATAGAGGGATGGTTACCTTCAGATTGTCCAGGAAAAACGCCCCGGAGCGGTAGTTTGTCTACTTTGAACATGCCCTAGGCTATTGCATTATGTTTCATTCCCAGACCGTTGCTCAGGCACAATTTGCCCGCCCTAGTTGCCCTCAAGATTTTTGGAGTTGGTTGACAAAGATAAAAAATGGCAATAGTGTAAATTACACAAAGATCATTACAGCGCAAAAAATCTACTTGAATATTCATATCAGAAAGGTGCTGACTATGGAATAAATTGCAAAGCACTTTCTATAACATTAACAGCGTGTCTTTTACCATTAGGATTCATGGCCCGTATGATGTATATTATGCCTTTTGCTCCGTATGATACAGATAATCATGTAATTACCCATGTTTATATAAAAGAACTAAAAAAATGGATAATCTTAGATCCGACTTTCGCCAGCTATATCATGGATAATAAAGAATATTCCATATAAATGTATTTGAAATATAGGATTATATTGTATTCAATGATGAAGATTCAGCCGACTATAAAGAATATCTTGCAAAGGATATTTTCTATTTTAGAATTCTGGAAAATAGTTGTTATAACAATGAAGAAGGAAAAATAGCAATATATATAAATCTTTGCGGCTATGATATAAAAAAGAAAGAGATTCTAAATCTAGAATATATGATAAAAAAGTATGGAGATTCGGAAAATAAGTAGCAGTGGTTAAAAAAATATAAAGGAAAAAACATATTTATATGTATCCCCTTCTGATTTACTAAAAAACTCATATCCAGACAGAGTCTGTATGTTCGCTTTTCGTCCCGTCTGTCCGTCTTTTCTTGAAGGTTATCGTCCTTAAAAGGCTTGCGGAGTATTACTAATTCACGGTATAATAGTAATATGAAAAGTATAATAAGACAAACTATCCTTGGATGGATATGTATGGCGGGGCTTTCTGTTCAGGCTTTTGCCCAAGCTCCTTTGGTTATCTACGGTCTCAAAGGCCCGTCCGGTATCGGCATGATACGGCTCTTTGAGAATCCTCCTTCTATTCAGGGGTTCACTGTAAAGGTGGAAGCATTGGCGCAAGCCGATTTGCTGGCGGCTAAATTCATTGCTCAAGAGGCCAAAGTGGGCGTGCTGCCCCCTAACGTAGCCGCAAAAATTGCCGCAAGCGGGAAGCCAGTGCAAATAGCAGCGGTTTTAGGCAACGGTATGTTGAGCCTACTCTCTTCAGACCCAAGCATAAAGCGTATAGAAGACCTCAAAGGCAAAACGGTTGAAATAGCCGGCCAAGGGGCGACGCCGGATTATGTGTTCCGCCGCCTTCTTATCACTAAAGGGCTTAATCCGGACAAAGACGTGGTTTTGAATTACTCTCTTGCCTATCCTGAAATAGCCCAATCGCTTATTGCAGGCCGCGCTTCTACCGCGCTTTTGCCTGAGCCTTTTGCAACTATGGCCAAATCGGGCAGGTCGAGCTTGCAGCAAATCGGCGATATTCAAGAGGAATGGGTAAAAGCAGGCGGGGCTGCGAATTATCCCATGACGGTATTAGTGGTAGACGCTGACTTTGCCCGCACTCGGCCTGACGCTTTGCGGATTATAATGAATGCCTTTCGTTCTTCCATTGAATGGGTCGTGGCTCACCCTGCGGAAGCGGGCGTTTTGACCGAAAAGCACGAGCTTGGGCTCCGTGCCGCCGTAGTGAGGGATTCTATTCCTCGAAGTAACTTTATGTTTACCCCTGCTGTGCAAGCAAGGCCTGCGATAGAGGCTCTCTTTAAGGCGTTTTTGGAATTCTCTCCCGTTTCTATCGGAGGCGCTTTGCCTAAAGACAGTTTCTATCTGCCTTAGACCCTGTTTTTTTGTGCGTAGAGGGAAAAGTTTTGTGAAAGAAGCTTTTTTGCCGGCTCAGCAAGTTCTGCAGGCGTCTTTTGAAAAAGCTGTCCTAAAGTTTGTGTAAATTGACCAATCTGCGGCAGAACTATAAAAGGAGCAGAGATGGCTAAGAGAGAGAAACAAGAAAAGGATCAATGGTATCGGATACTGGAAGAGACCGATTTTAAGAGGTTTGGACAGAGAGGAACTCTTGCGACAGGAAGGACTCATCAAACGGCTTACCGCAAGGATTTTGTAGCAGCTATTGGGACCGAGATGGACATGCATCTGGGGTACGAGAAACACGACTCGGCAGAAGACGACATGGGGACACCCGGAACGGCTACATCCCAAGACGGTGCCGATGGAAAATCAGGAGGCGATCATTCAGCTTCCTTCAAGACCCCAACTGAACCTTCAAGCTAAAGATAATCCCCAAGTATCACAAACATCTTTCTCTGTTCAATGAGCAGATAATTTCGATGTATTTGTTTGGGATGACGGAGCGGGATATAAAAGCACGTCTTGAAAATATCTATACCGTAGAAGTATCACCTGAACTGATAAGCCGGGTAACTGATGCGGTTATGGAAGAAGTAAAAGAATGGCAGACCCGGCTACTTGAAAAAGCTATGCCATCATATATCTTGATGCAATTTGTATGAAAGGGAAAGAAGAGGGGAAAAGTTGCTGCACAGAAAACGTATATAGAGCGTTAGGGGTCAATTATGAGGGACAAAAGAGGTGTTAAGACTGTGGATAAGTGAAAATTGAGATGAGAGTATATACAAGATAGTGTACTTGGCGATGAGGAGGCCGATTAAGAGCTGGAGGATTGGCGCTTAAGCAAGAGAGCCATCGAGTTTGGAAAAAACGGGTTCCATGTACTCAAATGCCGCATCCCTCGCCTCATCTTTCATGCGCCTCCCTTCCTGATTATCCGCTTCCCTTTTTGATGTCTTGAAAAAACTCTCTGTTTCCGACTCATACTCTGTCTAGCCTGCGGACACTGTGCCAATAGCATCTCTCGAAATTCTTTACTAATGAAAGAGTAGACCGCTCTTTGGCTGCCGGTTTGTGCAGGCCGCCATAAGTGCATCACCTCCATGACTGGCTTCCACGTCCTCTGAAAATGCCCATCCTATTACGGTACGATCCCATCTAGTATCACCTTCTCCCTCAGTCCGCACGCCCTAAACTCTCGGTTTAACAGGTTCTCCGCCGCAGGCAGTGAATGTCTTGAATCTGTCGTGTTCATTCTCCAAGCCTTCAGTCCTTCCGTCTTCATCAGCCGTTCCTTCCACCCGTTTTTGGCTTACCTTTACCTGAAAGTCTTAAACTAAAGTTTGCCATACCCGCGGAGCGCTATAGCGCCCGGTCTGTCTGCTCGTGTCTACCGGGTTTTCTTACAAGCCGCGCATACTATGCGCTTCGGCTTCCCCTCCAATAGTCTGGCCATCTTCGTAACTTGGTACTGAGCTTGATACTGGTGCATGAACAGGTACGCCGCTGCCGGAGATTCCCTGTCGTGAAGATGACTATTGCTTTTTTTAGGATTTCATTAGTCTCCCGCTTCCATTGTGTAAGCATAGTCTGGTTAATGCCAAACTCTTGGACAATCTCCGAGCGCTTCGGTTAATAAAAACGCTTCTTTTCCCATGATACTCCCTTCTTTGAGCATAGGCTTAAGTTTCTGTTCTTTCAGTCGGGGGAGCTTCAGTAAAATGTAAAGGGCAGCATGATGATCTTTATTCTTTATCTTAGCTAAGAATCACTCATTCCTGATTAAGAATACTCCATTATTAGAAATGGGACAGGTCAGACCTTAAGCTGCTTCTTGCAGACTTTAGAGCCGTACTCAGTCTCTGATACCAGCGCCGAAGCTTTGGAACAGCCTGCGCCTGCTTCTATCAGGCAAAAAGCCGTACTTCGCTTTGAATACCAGCGCCGAAAACTTTGGAACCCGCCGGCGGGTAAAAAGCTGTACGGCGTTCCTGATACAAGAACCTTAGAAACAGCCAGCGACTGTTGAAACAGCTTCCTTTCTTGGGTAATTTCATAGGATACGAGTCTAAACTTAGAAGAGCCGTACTCCGCTCTTGATATTAACGCCGGGAACTTTATAAGAGGCTGTGCCTGTATTCTTGCCATTCGTTTTTTCATATCCGTGTTTACAACACTCTTCGTTGTACTGTAAAAAATCCAAGCATTTTTCAAAAAATATTTAATATTGCCGATAGTTATAAATAGAGAGGAGAATTTTATGATCAGAGGGTGGTACACAGGCGCTTCCGGAATGCGGGCGCAGCAATGGCGCCTTGATGCGGTAGCGAATAATCTGGCTAATGTAAATGTTGATGGCTATAAAAAAGATATTGCATCGTTTAAGGCTTTTCCGGAATTGCTCCTGCGCCGTATGGATAGTGATGGAGTATACCGGCATCCGCTCGGTTCTGCCGATGCCGCGCCTATTATCGGTAAAATCGGGACCGGCGTGGAGTTAAATGAACTGTTTACGGATTTCCAGCAGGGCGCCTTAAAAGAAACACAGAGTGATTTTGATCTGGCGCTTGACGGCAAAGGGTTTTTTACAGTATCTACCCCGTGGGGTGAGCGTTACACCCGAAACGGCTCTTTTCAACTAGGCAAGGAAGGCTTCCTTGAAACAAAAGAAGGTTATCCGGTGCTTGGTGAAAAAGGGCCTATTCAGGTTAAGGCAAATAATTTCCAAGTTGATAAACAAGGCAGAGTTTGGGTAAATGCCGTTTACCAAGACGGTGATACTAATATAATGGTCTCAAAAGAGAATAATTTATGGGAAGAGACGGAACTTTTAGATACGCTTAAAATTGTCGACTTTGACCGCGACCGCTACTTAAAAAAACAAGGTTCTAGTTTATATCTTGATACGGATGTTTCCGGTCCTGCCCAGATCCTTGAGGAAGGAAACCGTCCTCGTGTGGTGCAGGGATTTACCGAAGCCGGTAATGTGGATCCGGTTTTGGAGATGGTGCAAATGATAGAAGTAAACCGTGCCTATGAGGCAAATCAAAAAGTAATACAATCCGGCGATTCAATGTTGGGGACATTACTACAAGTAACGAAACTGTCTCTATAAAGATTTCACTAAAATATATGTTCTGTGTAAAGAAAAGGATTATAAGTCCGTTTGATTTTGAGCAAAAAAAGTTTGACCGGAAGGTACTGACTATATGTTATAGTGCGGTACACACCGGCGGCGATATTTCAGGTAATGGATTAAAGGAGTAATTTTTATGGTACGGAGTTTATGGACCGGTGCGTCCGGTATGATTGGACAGCAGGCAAATATTGATACTATTGCAAATAACCTCGCCAATGTTAATACAACCGGCTTTAAGCGTATGCGGGCTGATTTTGAGGATCTGCTCTACCAAACAGTAAAGACAGCCGGCACTCCGGCAACTGAGGATAGTGTGGTGCCGGTTGGGGTACAAATGGGGCATGGGGTTAAGCTCGCTGATACGCAGAGACTGTTTACCCAAGGATCGCCGCAGAATACCGAAAATGCCACCGATATGGCAATAATAGGTGATGGTTTTTTTCGGATAAAAATGTATGACGGCTCTTATGCTTACAGCCGGAATGGTGCTTTTGAGGTAGATTCCGATGGTCGTATGGTAACGAGCAATGGTTATTGGCTCTTGCCAGACATAGTCATGCCGGAACATTTTCTACCGGAAAGTATTACTGTGTCTCAGGATGGCAGAGTCTCCGTCATGGTACCGGAAATTGATGAGAATGAGCCGATTCAAGTGGGGCAGATCGAGCTATACCGCTTCCCTAATCCGGTAGGACTGACGGCAGTAGGTGAAAATCTTTTCAAAGTAACGCAAGCTTCAGGCGATCCTATCCCCGGCCGCCCCGGTTATGAAGGTATGGGTAAAATCTACCACAAATTCCTTGAAATGTCGAATGTGTCTGTAGTGCGGGAAATGGTTGATCTTATCGTTGCCCAACGTGCTTATGAATTTAACTCTAAAACAATACAAACCAGCGATAATATGTTGGGGACTGCAACTCAACTGAAGCGTTAATGGCACAGCCGTAGTGATGCACATCACTACTCTGTTAAATCCTATAACAATTAGCAATAAAAAAGGACAGGGCTGAAATACATTCAGTCCTGTCCTTTTGATCAAGTATCCACGTGTTTTTTACACGTCTAGTAATCCATGCCACCCATACCGCCAGCGCCGGGTACAGGAGCTGCTTCTTTCTTTTCCGGTATATCTGTAATAGCACACTCAGTGGTGAGGAGGAGGCTGGCAATGGATGCCGCATTCTGCAAGGCAGAACGAGTCACCTTAGCCGGGTCTATAATACCCTCTTTCACCATATCTACCCACTGCATTTTGGCTGCATCAAAACCAACACCGGGTTTTTCAGTTTTAGCACGATCGGCAATGACAGCGCCATCAAGACCTGCATTTTCAGCAATTTGCCGGATAGGTTCTTCCAAAGCACGTTTAACAATCTTGAAACCGACCTTTTCATCATCAGTAAGATTTTTAGTATCAGCTTTATCCAGCGCAAGGGCTGCTTGAATGAGAGCAATCTCACCACCGGGTACAATACCTTCGGCAATAGCTGCTCTGGTTGCAGAAAGAGCATCTTCCACCCGATGTTTTTTCTCTTTGAGCTCAACCTCTGTAGTTGCACCAACATTGATCACTGCAACACCGCCGGCAAGCTTTGCAAGCCTTTCTTGCAGTTTCTCACGATCGTAATCTGAAGTAGTATCTTCGATTTGTGCTTTGATCTGAGCAATCCGGTCATGAATTTCTTTAGGTTTACCGGCGCCATTAATGATCGTGGTGTTATCTTTGTCAATCTTAACCGTTTTCGACTTACCTAACTGATTGATTGTAGTGTTTTCAAGCTTAAGCCCTAGTTCTTCAGTAATGACTTCACCACCGGAAAGAATAGCAATATCTTCCAGCATGGCTTTACGCCGATCACCAAAACCAGGCGCCTTTACCGCAACAGCCTTGAGCGTACCACGCAGGTTATTCAAAATGAGAGTTGAAAGAGCTTCAGCCTCCACATCTTCTGCAATGATAAGGAGAGGTCTGCCGGACTGAGCGACTTTTTCTAGTACCGGTAACAAGTCCTTCATTGAAGATATCTTCTTGTCATGAATAAGAAGATAAACATCTTCATAAACAGTGGTCATAGTATCACGGTCGGTAACGAAATATGCACTAATATAACCGCGGTCAAACTGCATACCTTCAACAAATTCAATAGAAGTATCCATAGTCTTGGATTCTTCAACCGTAATAACACCGTCTTTTCCGACTTTTTCCATAGCATCTGCTATGGTATTACCGATTTCGACATCGTTGTTAGCAGAAACTGACGCTACATGAGAAATTTCTTCTTTGCCTTTAATCTCTGTTGCATTTCGCTTGATTTCGGCAACAGCAATCTCAACCGCTTTATCAATACCACGCTTGAGTTCTATGGGGGTCATACCCGCCGCTACCGATTTTAAGCCTTCTTTTACCAGAGAATATGCAAGCACTGTGGCGGTTGTAGTACCATCACCAGCCACCTCGTTAGTTTTTGTGGCAACTTCTTTTAAGAGCTGTGCACCCATATTCTCAAAAGGGTCTGCTAATTCAACTTCTTTTGCCACTGAAACACCATCTTTTGTTACTGTAGGGGCGCCGAATTTCTTATCCAAAAGAACATTACGTCCTTTTGGTCCGAGCGTTACCTTAACAGCCTCAGAAATCTGCTCGACACCTGACAGTAACTTGCGCCGAGCTTCTTCATCAAATAATAATTGCTTTGCCATTTTTGCTCCTCGTTGAACACCGGACTACACCGGTACGAATTATTTTCTAGAAAATACTAAAATAGAGCAAAATAGGCAAGAAATTTTTTATCTACAAAAACAATCGTTGTGAAAAGGCAGGAGAACAG
>JAITAM010000169.1 GCA_031284085.1 Spirochaetaceae bacterium | reverse complement strand
CTACGGTGGATCAAGTGATGGTTATCAGTATTGTATTTGCCGGAGTACTGCCGCTTGTTCTGCTCATAATCGGGAGCGTAGTATGGCTGCGCCGCCGTTCTTTGTGAAGGCTTAGGCTGATCGTCTCCTTCTGTGCCTGCAAAAAGCCGAGGTCTGACCTGTTTTTTGTCCGAGCTCCCGCTTCTATCAGGCAAAAAGCCGTACGCCGTTTAGATACAAGAACCTCTGAAACCCGCTGGCGGGCAAAAAGCCGTACACTACTCCTGATACAAGAACCTTTGAGACAGGCCGTGCCTGCTTTGCTAGCGGCTAATCGTACCCACAGGCACAATCCGATTCTGCACCACATCGCAGACATTCCACCGGTACCCGTTCCCTGAAGAAGGAACCGTAAAAGTCTCTAAAAGCCGATTGCGACTGTACACCCGAATCGTGGCCCCGGAACCGGATAAAACAGTGGAGCGGCTGTTGCTCCCATTGGTATAGTCAATCACGTAGAGATGATACACCCCGCTTGCTTCTGCCCGGTCTACAGTAACAGTCTCAGGACCGTAGCCGCTCATGTCATCCCGATCCAGTTTCGCACTCCCATCCGCAGGAGTCCGCATATTCCGGTATGAAATATGGTAGCCTCCCTGCTTTTCCCAGTGGATGTCCAAGTCCGCAGGCTTTTCCCCCCAATCGAGGACAAACCGGAAATCTCCTGCCAATTCTGGAGAAATAGCGTACCAGTTGTTAATCACTGTGGAAACCTGAATCTTAAAAGCAATAGCGGTGGGAATAAACCCCGCTTTGGTAAAGACTAAGGTGAAAGAACCGTCCTCCCGTTTCGGGAAAGAGATGATCCCTCGACTATCCGTAACAAAGCTGCCGATGCCGGGTATTTCCACTGCGGCCCCCGCTATCGCCTTCCCATCAAGGGCGTTGCTGAAGCGCATGGGGATCCGTCCGTCTAGCTTCATTAAAGCCATATCCGCGTGCAGCATAGCTTCCTCCATATCCGGCGGCATAGTAAAGGAAAAATCCGAAAACCCCGTACTCTGGCTATGCACCGCCGCACCAATCCACAAAAGCAATAAAATGCTCAGTCCTTTTCTCATAATTCACTCCTTATTTGTTGTACCTTAGCATCTTGAATCAAAGGCTGCCTTTGAAACGCCCTTAGTCTACCGGCTTTTACTTATTCAGTCAATCAACTTCTCTATCAGCAGAAGACTACGCCAAGCTGTGCGCTTTATTAAGCTGCTTATATAGAACTTATGTTATTATAGTACAGATACAGAGAAGTCTTGCCGGAGTAAACTATGAAAGATCGTTTTACCATACGCCTTCAAAACCGCCTTGCCCTTACCTACACCGTGTTTATCAGCGGCGCTTTAGCTGCCTTAGCGGTGGCTATCAATCTGTTTACCGCTCTAAGCTTTAACGCCTTGATTAAGGAGAACATCAACAGAAAAAGCGAAGAGATAGTCCGAGTCATAGAGGGGCTTTACAGTCCTATGCGCAGTAGGTTTGAGCGCCTTAGTGTCGAGGCTATAGGAATGTCCTTTGTCCATGAGGGCTATATTGTAAGCGTGCATGACGCCAAAGGGAACTCGGTATGGAATGCCCGGTCCTGTAATATGCAGCAATGCTTTGAAGCGATAAACAGTATAGCCTTCCGGATGGAGGGGCAGTTTCGCTTAAAAGGCGAGCTGCAGAAGCAGGTGTATCCGGTTTACTATGACGGCAAGAGCATAGGCGCAGTTACTATAGAAACCTACGGGCCTTTTTTTTACAGTGAGACGGAGACACGATTCCTACGATCCATAAACAGACTCCTTCTTGTTGCCGGTCTTATTCTTGCTTTGTTAAGCGCCGGTATTGCCCTCATAATCTCAAAGAGCATTGCAGAGCCGATTCTTAAAGCCGCACAAGCTGCACGGGCAATAGCAACGGTACACTCGGACGGAACAAAGCTGCAAAGGTTTCGTATCAGGATACCTGACGAGTATAAAACACGAGAACTACAGGACCTTTCTCGTTCCATCAATGGGCTGGCTTTTGAGTTGGAGGAGGGAGAGCGCAGGCAAAAGCAGCTCAGCACCGACATAGCCCATGAGCTACGCACACCCCTAACTTGTTTGCAGGGAAACGTAGAGGCGATGATTGACGGCGTGTATGAGCCGGACAAAGAACACTTGCTTAGCTGCCATGAGGAGATATTGCGGCTCATTCGCTTGGTTGAAGACTTGGATACTCTTACGGGTTTTGAGTGGGATAGGGTTAAACTGAACAAAACCACGTTTGATCTTGCAAAACTGGTTCAGGTTACGGCTGAACAGTTCGGGGCTGCTTTGTATGAAAAGGGTATAACCTTAGACTTGAATCTGAGAGAAAGCCCGATTGAAGCTGATTACGATCGGCTCAAACAGGTATTTATGAACCTATTTTCCAATGCGCTCAAGTACACCGATTCGGGGACAATAAAGGTCTGTATAGAAAAGGGGGTTCATCAATGGGATACTATTATAAGCGATAGCGGCATGGGCATACCTGAGAGTGAAATCCCGTATATTTTTGAGCGTTTCTATCGTACCGACAAGTCAAGGAGCCGTAGTACCGGCGGCAGTGGGATTGGGCTTGCCATCGCTGCTGCGATAGTAAGCGCCCACGGTGGAACGATCCATGTAGAAAGCGTCGGTGCAGAGAACGGCTCCAACGGCGCCATCTTTCGGGTAGCCTTATAAGGCAGAGCCGCAGCCTGTTTCAAAGGTTCTTGTATCGGGAGAAGTGTACGGCTTGACCCTGCTTCGGAGGTCTGACCTGATTTGGGTTAGAGGTCAGACCTCAGATAGCCGTCTGAAAGTGCTTCAGAAAACAGGTCAGGCAGGCCGAAACCATATAGAATGAAGAGCTTCCACGTCTGACCCTCGCATGGGCGTGCATCTGACCCTCGAAAAAACTCATTCTTCCAGTGAAGGATCATCTTCGGTAACAGATGACTGTGCTGTATCCTCTGCATCTCCAGCAGCGCTTTTCTTCTGATGATGGCCGTTCTCTTTTTTACTCTGGCTGCGAATACTATCCAGATCGTTGTAAAGAGTGAATTTACTAATCCCCAATTCTTTGCATATCCTTACGCTTGACTTGGCAATCTGAAAAGCCCCTTTACTATCAAGCTGCGCGAGGAAAGCTAGGCGCTCATCCTTGTTCATTTCCCGCGGCGCTTTACCAATGAGCCGGCACGCTTGCTGGATAAGAAACTCAAGCAAGTTGTTGATGTCATGGGCGAAGAATTCTTTCTGAGTAGTTTCAAAGTGGTTGTACTTCCGCAAGAAGCCTTCAAATTGAATTGATTCGGTAATGTCGAGGTTAATACACAGAGAACCTATAACAACTCCCGCATCGTTCTTTATATAAATAGAAGATGACCTGAGGATCTTTCCGTCAAGAGTGGTGGTTACATAATTAAACCTATCCCCGTCCTTCATGTTACCGCTGAGAACTTCAAGCCCCAAATTACTTCCGCAACCGCCGATCTTCCGACCTGTTATATGCCCATTGCGAATATCAATAATAGTATGATTATATTCATTGGTAAGGTCGTGCAATACAACCTCGCAACGATCTCCAAAGTGGGAAGCAATAAGGCTAAGGAGCTGCTGCAATAGCTGTTTCTCATCTTCTAAACGATCCATAGTAATGGTATCTTACTATTTGTTTGCTATTTCTGCAAGAAAAAACGTTGAAATACCAATGAATCTCACAAAAGATAATAATTCTTCATATTTTTATATTGATTATCTTACAAATAGTATGTTATACTAATGTATCAATGAGATAATCTGACAAATAGGTAGATGCTCATTGAGGTTAAACTTTAGGAGGTAACATGAAAAAATTACTCTGTTCTTTTGTTTTGGTGATCTTAGCGGCGGGCTTTAATGTTTACGCGTCCGGATCCAGGCAGACAGAAACCGCAGGTCCAAAGGTAGTCAGTTTTTGGTATAACAATACCGGAGATGAGGCAAAGGTCTACGAGCAAGCTATTGCTGCCTACAATGCATCCCAGAACAAATACAAAGTAGAAGGTTTGAGTGTCAATGATCAACAGAAGCTGATCGTTGCTATGTCGGGTAACGAATCGCCGGATTTGGTGCAAGGCTCGAATTCCCAGATCGTTTCTTATCAGGCTAATGGTCTTTTAACCGGACTTAAATCTTTTATTGACCGGGACAAATTTGATTTGAGTATCTACTCTAACAAATCCATAGAAGCCAATACCATTAACAGTGAGGTCTTTGCTCTGCCTTTGACCGGCTATACCATCCAGATGTTCTATAATAAGGACATTCTCAAAGCCGCAGGGTTCTCAGAGCCGCCCAAGACGGTGGAAGAGATGTATGAGATGGCGGTAGCCGCTACCAAACTGGATGCCAATGGAAATATTGATGTTCTCGGCTATCCTCTCTTCCCTCTTGCTTCGGCAAGGCAGGAACTGATCTACGCTTTCGGCGGCCGCTGGTGGTCTGCTAACGGTAAGACCTTAACCCCGCAGGATCAGGGAATTATTGATAGCCTCACCTACAATGTGCGCTACAGAAACCTCTATGGCATAGAGAAGGTGCAGGCTTTTGTCGCAACTGCCAATACCAACCGGTATACCGAAAAAGATATGTTCTTTGCTGGTAAACAACTCTTCCGTTTTGACGGTTCGTGGCTGCCTACAATGATAAAGAATTTCAATTCTACCGTTAATTACGGTATTGCGCTTATCCCCGGCAGCAAAGCCCATCCGGAACTACAAGGAACTAGTCGTTTTGAGACCAATTCTATCTTTATCCCCATTACTGCGACCGAAAAAGACGGTGCATGGGATTTTGCAAAATGGCTTACCGGCCCAGCTGGAGCAAAGATTATTGATGTAGGTACCGGTAATTTACCGGCTCTGAAAGCTCTCTATACAGACAAGGATATTTTGGCACAGCCGGGTTTCCCTGAGTTTATTGAAGCTCTCAAGCTGGAGAAGGGAATACAGTACGCCCAGATCAATGATTTCAACGAATATATTTCCATGCTGAACGAGTATTTGGACTATGTATATTCAGGAAGGCAAACCCCTGCGGCGGCTATGGCGGCTCTAGCGGATCGTGTAAAGAATCTGAAGTAAATGTAACAGAATTGATCCAAGGAAGGGAGGAGGAAAGAGAGTTATGAAAAAGAAGCATTTGTCGGAAGCGTGGAGGAATAATCGCAACGGTTTTCTGTTTGCCCTCCCTTGGATCATCGGTTTTATATGTTTTAGCATCTACCCTCTGGCCGCGTCGTTTTATTACAGTTTTACAGCTTTCAATCCGGTAATGCCGCCTCGATGGGTAGGGTTGGAGAACTATCAATTCGTATTCAGCGATCCTTTGGTGCTAAAAAGTCTTATGAACACCCTGTTCATCGCCTTTGTTTCAACGCCGGTCAACCTATTGGTAGCGTTGTTGCTGGGACTGATAGTAACCAAAAAATTCGCCTTGCGTGGAGTGGTAAGGACTCTGTTTTTCCTGCCCTCCATTATTCCGACCATCGCTGCTACCATGGTGTGGATATGGATCTTTGATCCGACCTACGGGTATATCAACATGGTGCTGCGCTGGTTTGGAATTCAAGGGCCTGCATGGCTCATGGATATGCAGTACACAAAAGCTGCATTGCTGCTCATGGGAACATGGTGTACCGGAACCGCCATGCTTATCTGTATGGCGGCTTTGGAAGAAGTGCCGGTTAGTTACTATGAATCGGCGGAAATGGACGGAGTAGGACCTATACGGAAGTTTATTTTTATTACCCTGCCTTCTATTACCCATGTGCTGGTTTATCAGGCTATCTTAAACCTCATCAACGCCTTTCAGTATTTTCAGCAGGTCTACATCATCACCAACGCTAGTACCGGTGCGGGAGCAGGAGCAGGGTATGCAAGCGGCGGACCGGGAAACTCTATCCTGATGTATCCTCTGTATATTTTTCACAACGCTTTTGTATATCTCAAAATGGGTAAGGCGTCGGCTATGGCATGGCTTCTTTTTATTGTAGTCGCCCTGCTTGCCCGTGTAATGACCAAGGTTAGTAAAAACTTAACCTCCAATGCAGGAGTGGAATGATGGCATACTCCATTTTACCTAACAGTAGCAAGGCGCTGATAAAATCTTTGCTCTTTGTTATTCTCGTGGCGGTGCTGGGGCTGATTTTCTTTTCCCCTTTCTTGATTATGATAACCACAGCCTTCAAGACCAACAAGGACGCCTTTACCTTGCCGGTAAAGCTCCTTCCCCGACAGGTGGTGTTCGATAACTTTCCCAATGCAGTCGCCGCCATCCCCTACTGGCGGTACATGTGGAATACCGCTTTTATTACCGTGTTTTCAATCCTAGGGCAGCTCATAGTAAGCCCTATGGTCGCCTATTCTCTGGCTAAGATACCATGGAAGGGAAGCAAGATCATTTCAGGGCTACTCATGGCTACCATGATGATCCCTTTCACCGTTACCATGATCCCTCTCTATCGGATTTATTCAAAACTGCATCTTACCAATACCTACATACCGCTCATCCTGCCTATGTATTTTGGTAAGGCTTTTTATATCATCATCGTACGGCAATTCTTTGTAGGTTTGCCCAATTCTCTTATGGAAGCGGCCCGCATAGACGGCGCTAATGAATTTCATCGATACTTATTTATAGCCTTACCTCTTTGTAAACCGGCGCTGACCACTATCGGCATCTATTCATTTATTGATTCGTGGAGCGACTACCTAGCTCCTCTCATCTACATCAGTAAGCCCGACAAGCTCACTCTATCTTTGGGAATGCAGCAGTTTTTAAGTCTTTATTCAGTGGATTGGGCCTTGCTTATGGCGGCCGCTCTGATCTTTGTAAGCCCGGTAGTACTCTTCTTTCTCTTTTTCCAACGCTATTTTGTGCAGGGGATTTCTACCAGCGGGCTTAAAGCCTAAAGCGAGTACGCCCCTCGCATACCTGCCTGCGATACGGTAGGTCTGATCTGTCTCGTCCCTGCTTGCGTGTTAGGCTAACACCGGCCAAAGGGTCAGACCTCCACTGCGTAGTGTGGAGGTCTCAGCCACAGGCTGTTTCAAAGGTTGTTATAACGGGAGAGGCGTACGGCTTTTCAGCTACAGGCTGTTTCAAAGGTTGTTGTAACGGGAGAGGTGTACGGCTTTTTGCCTGACAGCAAGCACGACCTGTTTTGGGTTGGAGGTCTGACCTGTTTTGGGTTGGAGGTCTGACCCCTCAGGTCGGAGGTCTGACCCCTCAGGTCGGAGGTCTGACCCTTCAGGTCGGAGGTCTCAGCCACAGGCTGTTTCAAAGGTTGTTGTAACGGGAGAGGTGTACGGCTTTTTGCCTGACAGCAGACACGGCCTGTTTGGGACTGATGTC
>JAITAM010000144.1 GCA_031284085.1 Spirochaetaceae bacterium | reverse complement strand
GTGAATTTTCAGACCCAAACTGACGAGATCGCTTTCCTGCAGCGGGGGAACATAGAAATACCGTTTCTTGATGTCCCTCATGCCCTCTTCCAGCACTCTAAAACCCTCGCGGCATTGAGCGGCCGCAACGGGTGTGCGAATGTCCTCATTTTGCACTTCGGTAAGGGCTGTTTCGGCGGCGCTCGTCCGCGCGTGCAGTTCCGTCAACACGGATGCGGGAATGTTCCACATCATTAGTTGTGCGGCGCGATTTCTGGGAAACCAGTTTCTGCTTCTTGCCATAGTTTTTTCTCCTATAAATATATATAAACGAGACGCTCTGCCCCGGTTATGACTTGGCGGAACAGCCCGTTGATTCGAGCGGGATTCCGTTTACGAGATTTTCACCCAAAGATGGGAAAAATGGACAACTTTTTGGATTGTCTCTATAAAAAAATGAAAAAAATTGATAAAAGAGCGGGAATTTGGACGCTAGAGAGCTGATCTTCTTTTTTCTATTTATACTATAAGCTGACTCGGTCGGCGACGTGTATGCTGCCCTGAAAATGCTATTCACTGCCGCTGCCGTTGCCACGAACATAAAAATACTGTAGTCAGTACGAAGAATTTGCGCAAATCTTCTATTTATTTTCAATCTTTATCATTTTTCTTTTCCAAGATATTTCAGACCTCTTGGATTGAAGACAGGTCAGACCTTTGGTGGCTGCTGCTTGCAGCCTAAGAGTCGTAGTCCGCCTGTGATACCAGCGCCGAGTACTTTGAAACCTGCTGTCAGGCAAAAAGCCGTACTCCATTCCTGATACAAGAACCTTTGAAACAGGCTGGCCTGCAGGCAAAAAGCCGTGCGCCTTTCCCGATACAAGAACCGTAGAAACAGCTTGCGGCTGCTTTGGAACAACCTGCGGCTGAGAAACAGCTTCCTTTTTTAGGTAATTTTGGTTTATACTTTGTTTATGAAACAACGTAGAGTTATACTAGGCGCTTGCCTGCTGCTGCTCTTGTGTGTAGAGAGCAGCGCTCAAACCGTATCTATAGAAGCCGAAGAGTGGGCTTATCAATATGCTCCGCTGGGAAGAGCCGCAGCCCTCTCGTGGGAAGACTTTGCACGCCTGAGCCTTTATGTCTCAGGGGCGAACCTTTCTACGCCTGAAGGGCGCCGATACGAGGAGGCTTTATTCCGTGCGGTAAACCAATTCTTGTCCATGAAAGATATGCCTGCCGACATAACCCAACGGGGCGAGTATATACTTTCTTATTTGTATAAAACCCTGCTGAAATCCTATAGCGAACGCCAAACAAGGGTGGATATAGCTGTCGGCAGCGGCGACTATAACTGCGTTTCGTCAGCCGTTCTCTACAGTATTTTTGCCCGCGCCGCAGGCTTGGATGTTCGAGCTGTAGTAACGCAGGATCATGCCTTCGTAACGCTTAACGCCGGAAGCGCCGCAAGCCCTAAGCTTATCGATGTTGAAACGACAAGCGAATACGGGTTTAATCCGGGCAGCAAAAAAGAATTCCTTGATAGCTTTGGCCGTACCGGCTTTGTCTACAGCGAACCGGGAAATTACAAGGACAGAGCTGCAATTTCTTCCTTTGAATTAGCCTCGCTCATCCTTACCAATCGAATATCCGAGCTTGGCACACGGGTCTTTGAAACACTGCCTTTAGCTGCAAATAGGGCGGTGCTGCTTTCGCAAAGAACCAGCCCGGTAGACTCTCCTTTGTTTGTGGATTCTCAAGGCGATTTTTACGACAGGATTCTGTACGCCGCAAATACACTGGGTAAGAACGGGCAGACCGCTCAAATGTTTCAGTGGACAAATCGTGCATTCGATATAGCGCGGCAAATGCTCAGCGTCTCTCCGACCGATGCACGATGGGAAGAGCGCGCCTATGTGGCGTTGGATACTCTTTTAAGCTTGCTGCTTAACAATCAACAAGCCGCTCAAGCGCGGCAAACGCTTCTGGCTTATAGGAACTTTGTGAACCGCAGCCATTATGCCGCCCTTGATGCCAAAGTACTTGACGGTGAGCGCTGGCTTGTAGAGAGGGATTTGATACAAAAGCTCAATGCCGTGCGCACCCTGCATGATGCGGAGGCAGCGCTTCTTGCGATCAACGAAGCCGCAACTGTGCTTGCGCCAAGCCGAATAGCGGAGCTGCGCAACAGCTTTTTAGTTCAGGAGGCGAATCTTGTCATGCAAGAGAAGGGCTTGCATGAGGCGATTATTTTTGCGGAATCTGTCCTTGCGCAATACGGAAGGAATACTGTTCTTGAGAGGAATCTGCAGGCGTACCGTTCAAACCGTGTGGCGGAGCTGCACAATAGGTTTGCTGACTTATGGAATTCCGGCAATCGCAGCGGCGCTTATGCGTTTATTCAAGATGCCTTGCGTGAATTCCCCGATAACCGCCAGCTTCAACAAGACAAATCCATAGTCGATCAATACCGATAAAGACGGAGGTTTTTATGAAAATTCAATTAGGGCGAACAGGGCTCTTTGTCAACAGAGATGGGTTGGGCGCTTTGCCCATACAGCGGGCAAGCATGGCGGAAGCAGAGCGTATTCTCAACAAAGCTTTAGACGGCGGCATAGATTTTTTTGATACGGCGCGTGCCTATTCCGACAGCGAAGAAAAGATAGGCAAGTCTATTGCATCGCGGCGCGCCTCTTTTGTTCTTGCCACCAAAACCGGTGCAAGAACCGCGGAGGACTTCTTTCATGATCTTGAAACAAGCCTTAGCCTTTTACACACGGACTACATTGATATTTACCAATTCCATAACCCGAACTACGTCCCGCTTCCTGATGACGGGACTTTTATGTATGAGGCAATGCTCCAAGCTCGTGCGCAGGGGAAGATACGTTTTATCAGCATCACAAACCACCGCTTACACCTTGCACGCCAAGCGGTGGAAAGCGCTTTGTATGATACCGTGCAATTTCCCTTGAACTACCTTTCAAGCGCACAAGAGATTGATTTTGCCCGATTTTGCGCAGACAAAAGCATTGCCTTCATTGCTATGAAGGCTCTTTCCGGAGGACTTATCACTGATATTGGAACGGCCAGAACCTTTCTTGCACAGATACCGGGCGTTGTGCCGATTTGGGGAATACAGCGGGAAAGCGAACTCGATGCTTTGTTCAAAGCGCAGCAAGCCGGAGACACGGTAACGGCAGAGCAGCAGGGTCGGATTGACCATGACCGTGCGGAGTTAAGCGGCGTTTTCTGTCGGGGCTGCGGGTATTGCGCTCCGTGTCCCTCCGGCATTGTTATCAACATGTGTGCGCGTATGTCCTTGTTGTTACGTCGGGCGCCAAGCCAAAACTTCCTCGGACAAACGTGGCGGGCTGAAATGGAAAAGATTCCGAACTGCAAGCATTGCAATATCTGCAAATCACGCTGTCCCTACAATCTTGACATTCCATCACTCTTACAAGCAAATTACCAAGACTATAAGCAATTCAGCGAGCTTCTTTTTTAAAGGTCTGACCCCAAGGTCTGACCCCTTCCCAAAGAGGCAAAAGAAGCAGGCAGAGGTCTGTCCCTTTGAGGTCTGTCCCCTTTGAAATATTTTTCAAGATTTCTGCTCTTCTATTGAAGCAAAAAGGCAAGTACCACCCATATATAAGTATTATGTCAAGAAAACTTAGAGGTTCAACTAACAAGGGTAAGACTTGTCATGTGGTTACAAAGGTTAATCGAGACCATCATGAATTAGACCCTAAAGAAGACAAAGAGCGTCTCATCGTGGTTATTGCAGAAGCAAAAGAACGCTACGACTTTGAGGTGCCTACGTTTTGTATTATGGGCAA
>JAITAM010000143.1 GCA_031284085.1 Spirochaetaceae bacterium | reverse complement strand
GTTGCTTGTTGCTTGTTGCTTGTTGCTTGTTGCTTGTTGCTTGTTGCTTGTTGCTTGTTGCTTGTTGCTTGTTGCTTGTTGCTTGTTGCTTGTTGCTTGTTGCTTGTTGCTTGTTGCTACCCGCAACTATTGTATAAAACATTTAATATCTTCCTTAATTTCTATATCTTTTGGACTTTTTAAGATACTGTCGTTATTATATAGTATAATTTCTTCTATTGCAAGAGGCTCTGCACAAAATCTTTTACCCGCAGAACTTTGCCCCTCCATCAAAAAAAAGGCTGCCTTTTGGGCAGCCCTCTTTATTAACTTAGTTTCGCTCGGCGCTTAGAAATCTCTTGCAGCCAAATACTTGTACTCTTTCAGCACCCGCTCGGCACTCGCTTTAGCTTTGGCAAGCAAAGCCGAAGCACGATCTGGAGAAGCGGCGCGCAGTGATTTGAAGCGTACTTCTTTGTACATAAAATCTTCAATAGCTGTGGTCGGGTCTTTGGAGTCAAGCACAAAGGGGTTTTTGCTCTCATCTTTAAGTCGCGGATCGTAGCGGAACAACGGCCAAAGACCGCTTGTTACCGCAGCTTTCTGCTGCTCAAGTCCCTTGGACATATCAATACCATGATTGATACAATGCGAATAGGCGATAATGATCGAAGGCCCATCGTAGGCTTCGGCCTCACGGAAAGCCCGAATGGTCTGAGCCATATTTGCACCAAAAGCGATTTTTGCCACGTAGACGTAGCCGTAACTCATGGCAATAGCAGCCAAATCTTTCTTATTGATCTCTTTGCCTGCCGCCGCAAACTTGGCAATAGCGCCTATAGGTGTGGCTTTAGACATCTGGCCGCCGGTGTTGGAATACACTTCGGTATCAAGGCAGAGTACGTTTACATTGCGCCCGGATGCAATAACATGATCCAAACCGCCAAAGCCTATGTCGTAAGCCCATCCATCACCGCCCAGTATCCAGACCGAACGTTTGATAAAGTGATCGGCTAAAGAGAGCAGGTTTTTTGCACTTGCGCTCGGCTTTCCTGCCAGTGCGGCTTTGAGTGCGTTCACGTTCGTGCGCTGCTCTTCAATCTCCGCATCGTCTTTTTGGGTATTGTTGAGGAGTTTATCAATCAAGCCGGCTTCAACACCTTCGGCTTTAACCTGCAGGGCGACTTCTCTGACATGTTCCGCCAGCTTATCGCTGGTTAGACGCATACCGTATCCGAATTCGGCGGCATCTTCAAATAGGCTATTTGACCATGCCGGTCCGCGTCCGTCTACCCGCTGCGAATACGGCGTAGTCGGCAAGTTACCGCCATAAATAGAAGAACAGCCGGTAGCGTTAGCAATGACCGCTCTGTCGCCGAAGAGCTGGGAGAGGAGTTTCACATAGGGTGTTTCACCACAGCCGCCGCACGCGCCGGAGAATTCAAAGAGCGGCCGTTTATAGGCAAGCCCTTTGGGAGTCCCGAGGTTCAATTCGGTGGACGGTACATCAGGCAAGTTCTTGAAGTAATCCCAAACCTTAACCTGTTGTGCGTGGTATGCCGGATCGTCTGCATACGGTACAAAAGCAAGGGCTTTTTTGGTCGGGTCGTCCTTTGATTTTGCTGGACAGATATTGATGCACAATCCGCAGTCCATGCAATCTTCAGCGGCGATGATCAAGGCAACTTTCTTGCCCGCCTCAGCCTTAGGCTTAATCTCGGCGGTTTTGAACCCTTCAGGCGCGGATGCGACCTGCTCATCAGTCAGATTTTTCATCCT
Organism: Spirochaetaceae bacterium; assembly: GCA_031284085.1. Taxonomy (GTDB): domain Bacteria; phylum Spirochaetota; class Spirochaetia; order Treponematales; family Breznakiellaceae; genus BOBG01. The sequence continues at coordinate 7,633 of JAITAM010000143.1, read as the reverse complement.
GATGCAGGCATGGGAACATACAAATGAACATTGGCCGCACTGTATGCAGAGGGAAGGGTCCCAACTAGGCACACGTTCTGCAACACCGCGCTTTTCGTACTGGGTTGTTGCCGTGGGAAAAGTCCCGTCTTCAGGCAGTTTGCTCACGGGCAGCTTGTCGCCTTCTTGTATTGAGATACTACCGAGTACTTCGCGGATCCACGGATCGGCGGCAGTTGCCATGGGTTGTTTCATGTGGATGCTGCCTTGCGTTGTAGCCGGATACCGCACTTCTTGCACGGCGTTAAGAGCCATGTCAACGGTAGTATAGTTTTTCTGGACAATATCAGCGCCTTTTTTACCGTATGATTTTTCAATGAATTTCTTCATGTACTTGACGGCTTCAGTTTCAGGTAATACACCGGAAATCTTGAAATAAGCAGCCTGCATAACGGTATTGATCCGGTTGCCCATGCCCGCTTCAAGTGCAATCTTAGCTGCATCAATGACGTAGAACTTGAGCTTCTTACCAATAATACGCTTTTGCGCCTCAACGGGGATTTCATTCCACACGTTTGATGCGCCGAAAGGACTGTTAAGAAGGAATGTTCCGCCTTCTTTCATGTTGGCAAGCAGATCGTAGGTTTCCATGTAGCTGAATTTATGGCACGCAAGAAAATCAGCTTTGGTGATAAGATACGGACGGCGAATGGCTTTTTTGCCGAAACGTAGATGAGACACGGTAAAGCCGCCTGATTTTTTGGAGTCATAAGAAAAATAAGCTTGCGCGGACAGTTCCGGCTTTGCATCGCCTATGATTTTTATCGAGTTTTTGTTTGCACCAACCGTGCCGTCCGATCCTAAACCATAGAACATCGCTTCGTTCATGCCTTCTTCTACAAGCACAAAGGACTCATCAATCGGCAGGTGCTTGCCAAGTACATCATCAACAATACCAACCACAAAATCGGCAATCTTTCCACCGGAAAGATTATCGAAAACCGCTTTGACCATAGCCGGCGTGAACTCTTTAGAGCCCAAACCGTAGCGCCCGCCAAGCACAAGGGGTAACTCTTGCCAAGGCGCTTTGTCTTCTTGTGCGATTACACCAAGCGCCGTAACCACGTCTTCGTATAAAGGCTCTCCTAAAGCACCCGGCTCTTTGGTGCGGTCAAGCACTGCGATTGCCTTTACGGTTGTGGGCAGCGCCTTTACAAAAATCTCCGCTTTGAAGGGGCGGTAAAGTCTAACTTTAAGCACACCGACTTTTTCACCTTTACCCTGTAAGAATTCAACCGTTTCTTCGCAGGTTTCCGCACCGGATCCCATGATGATAATGACTTTTTCTGCATCGGGAGCGCCGAAATAATCAAACAAGTGATAGGCACGGCCGGTAAGACGGGCGAATTTATCCATTTCCTCTTGAACAATAGCCGGAACTTTTTCGTAGTACTTATTAACACCTTCACGGCTTTGGAAATAGGTATCAGGATTTTGGGCGGTACCGCGGATAGCAGGCTTTTCCGGGGTCAATCCACGCAGGCGGTGCTCTTGAACCAGCTCATCACTGATTAAAGCCCGCATCGTGTCGAAAGAAACTTCTTCAATCTTTTGCAGTTCGTGTGAAGTCCTGAATCCGTCGAAGAAGTGAAGGAACGGCACACGTGAGCGCAGGGTAGATGAGTGGGCAATGGTTGCCAAGTCCATTACTTCCTGCACGCTGTTTGAAGCGAGCATGGCCCAGCCTGTCTGCCGGCACGCCATTACATCCTGATGATCGCCGAAGATCGACAGTGAACTGGTAGCAAGCGCACGCGCCGCTATGTGAAACACGGTCGAAGTCAATTCCCCTGCAATTTTATACATATTCGGGATCATCAAGAGCAAGCCTTGAGATGCGGTAAACGTAGACGAAAGCGCGCCTGTGGTTAAAGCGCCGTGAACCGCACCCGCAGCGCCGGCCTCAGACTGCATTTCGATAACTTGAGGGATGGTTCCCCACAGGTTTTTCTTCCCCTGAGCGGAAAGTTCATCGGCAACTTCCCCCATAGGGCTTGACGGTGTAATTGGATAGATCGCAATTACTTCACTGAGCGCATGGGCAATTTGCCCTGCGGCAGTATTTCCATCAATCATAAGCATGTTTTTATCGGACATTTATTCTCCTCGTAGTAAAAGTTTGATAGTCTTATTGTACGCCGTATTTGTATTTTGTGCAAGATATAATTCAACCGCAGGCTGCTTTTAAGCTTTCGCTGTTGTATCAAAAGCAGACACACGGCTTTTCAGGATAAAAGACAGACCTCAAGCAGACTATAGGACAGACCTTACGTATCGTTTCTTCAAAACAACTCTTAACAAGGCTTTGCCACCGTAGAAGGCAGCGGTATTGATCTGGCCAACACTCCTGCTAAGAAGTATTTGGTAGGAGTATTTTACAGCCGGCTATATCTGCGCCCGAAAGGCCATGAACCCGAAAGCGATAGAAGCCATACTGGAAACGCTTATGTTCCAGACGATCGAGACTGCTACGCCGCAGGTAGTATTTGAAGTACAAGAGTATTTAAGGTCTGTCTCTCTGTGAGTCTGACCTATTCACTCACTTGCATCATTGGAGTATCTTCAGCTCCGACTTCAAGATTGTGTCATCCACGAAAGAGATAATCTTTGTGATCCCGTGTTCCCGATGATATGCCCCGCTGTACTTCCATTCACAAGGCTCTTTTACAAGTCCTGCTTTAACAGGGTTCTGATCGATGTAGTTATATACGTTCCAGAAGTCCTTTTCATCCGTTATTACCCGCGAATAAAACCTGTCTCCCCAGAAATGTCCGGTCTTGTGGTTCATTTTGTTCCACCGAATCGCAAATACCATCTTAATCCATTTCAATATCTCAGAAAGACTCTGTCCTTCAGCAGGAGTGATAAGAAAGTGGAAGTGATTCGACATGATACAAAAGTTCCAGAGCTTGAATTTGAAACCTTTTACCGTTAATGCTTCCTCGACTATGGCGAGGAACAACTCTTTCATCCTATCGGGATCGAGTTCAAAGAGAAAACGATTAACTACCGAGAAGATATAATACGTGAGGCCTAAATCAGTGCGGCCTCGTGGCGAATAATGCGAAGACATGGTACATAGATAACGGGGTAAACATGGCATTTTGCTTTAGTTTTTCGTTCTTTTTTTACTCTTTTTTTTCTTGAGGTTTGGCCTATGTTATGATGACAGGTCAGACCTTATGTAGCTTCACTCAGCTTCAAAACATGCTGCAAGGTCGGGAAACCTTGCAGCATGCTATGCTTCTTTGCTATACTTCTTCTATGAAACCACAAAATACGGCGGTCTTGCTTATTCAATGCCCAGACCGAGATGGGATTATTGCTAATGTTACCGCACTCCTCTCTCGGCTTGGGGCAAATATCGTCTACCTCGATCAACATACGGATCATGAGTGTGGCATGTTTTTTATGAGAGTTGAATGGGATCTGGAGCATTTCTCCGTTGATCTTAACGATTTTCAAACGATCTTTATCCACGAGTCCGTCAGAAAATTTATGATGACTTGGGAACTGCACCGGCACAAAGATAAACAGCGCATGGCTATCTTTGTATCAAAATACGCCCACTGTTTCTTGGATTTGTTATCACGCTGGAGAACCGGCGACTTGGCGGTCGATATTCCCCTTGTTATCAGCAACCATGAAGACTTGCAAAAAGATGCGAAACTCTTTGGTATACCGTTCATACACCTAAAGATTACCCCTACAAACCATGAAGAGCAGACGACCGAACAGCTGCGCTTATTAGAGGAATACCGAATAGACTTTTTGGTGCTGGCGCGCTATATGCAAATCGTATCGCCGCCGCTTATTGAGCGCTATCACAATCGGATCATCAATATTCATCATTCATTCTTACCCGGCTTCCCCGGTGCAAAACCCTACCACCAAGCTCATACGCGTGGCGTAAAAATTATCGGTGCAACCAGCCATTATGTTACCGAAGAGCTGGATGCAGGCCCCATCATCGAACAGGATGTTCAGAGAGTCAACCACAGCTTTTCTATTGATGATCTCATTCGGACAGGACAGGACATTGAACGGCGTGTGCTTGCCCGTGCGGTTCTCGCGCATCTTGAACATCGGGTGCTTTGCTATGATAACCGCACTGTTGTATTCTCTTAATCGACTCTCAAAGAGGCGCTCTTTTATTTGACATATTTTGAAAATAGTTTTATGTTTGATAGACATCAATATATAAGCTAGGTTTAAGAAGGAGGCAATATGCCAATTAGTTTGCAGAAAGGCGGCAAGGTTGATTTAACCAAGGACAATCCGGGTTTGTCGAAGTTGATTGTAGGACTTGGATGGGATACCAATAAATATGACGGTGGTGCTGATTTCGATCTTGATGCATCAGCATTCTTGCTGGGAGCAAGTGGAAGGGTAACCGGTGATGGAGATTTTATCTTTTATAACAACCCCAAGCACATAAGCGGTTCTGTGGTCTCTACCGGTGATAACCGTACCGGTACAGGCAAGGGCGATGATGAGCAGATCAAGGTTGAGCTGCTCAAGGTGCCGGCCGAGATTCAAAAGATTGCTTTTACCGTTACCATACATGAAGCCGATAAACGAAGGCAGAATTTTGGGCAAGTCGGTAACTCTTACATCAGGATCATAAATGAAGTTACCAGTGAAGAGCTGGTGCGCTTTGATTTGGGTGAAGACTTCTCTATTGAGACGGCGATTGTTGTAGGTGAGTTGTACCGCCACGGTCCTGAATGGAAATTCAACGCCATAGGGAGCGGGTTTCAAGGCGGGCTGGCCGCTTTAGCAAAGAATTTCGGGCTGCAAGTGTAACTTGTCCTTTGTGTTATTGAGATAACCATACCGGATTCTATTTTAAGCAAGGAAAGAGCGATGACAGTTCTTCTCCTTGCTTATCTTTTAATGAGAGAAGGAAAGTTATGGCGATAGAATTAAGAAAAGGCAGTGCAATCATCCTTGAAAAAAAATCGAACGTTTCTTTGGGAGAAATTGTTGTAAATCTTAATTGGAATCAGGGAGGTGATGGAAAGAAAAAGAGTTTCTTTGCGTCGCTCCTTAAACATGAGAAGGGGATCGATTTGGATTTGGGTGCTTTGTATGAGCTTACAAACGGTCAAAAGGGGTCTGTTCAGGCATTGGGGAACGTTTTCGGCAATTACCGAGCCACTCCGTATATCTCTTTAGACAGTGATGATAGGACAGGCGAATCGACTGAGGGTGAAAATTTGCGTATCAATGGAGCAATGGTTGCTCGGATTAAGCGCATCTTGGTTTATACATTTATTTATGAAGGCGTCGCAAGCTGGCAGCAAGTTGACGGTATTGTAACGATACAGTATCCGGACAACGAGGATATTATCGTGCGTATGGATGAATATGGATCGGCTAAAAAGCTATGTGGTATTGTGTTGCTGGCCAATCAGCATAACGAAACCTTCAGTATTGAAAAAGTTGTTCAGTTTTACGATGATCAGCTGTCCCTCGACAGAGCTTTTGGATGGGGAATGGATTGGTCTATCGGGAGAAAAGACTAAAGTAACAAGGAGTTTATTATGTCGATAAACCTTCAAAAGGGGCAGCGTATTGATCTGTCGAAGGATGATGGTGGCGCTTTGGGCCGAATCGTTGTAGGGCTTGGATGGGATGTAGCAAAAAAAGGAGCGGATATTGACTGTGATGCTTCTGCAATACTGTGTGGAGCTGATGGAAAGACAAACGGACTCGGTGATACGATCTATTTCGGTAATCTTACGCATCCATCAAAGGCGATAGAGCATACCGGTGACAATTTGACGGGCGCCGGTGAGGGCGATGATGAACAGATCATTGTTGACCTAAAGAAGCTTCCGGCGCAGTATGAAAAAGTTGTCTTTGTTGTCAATATCTACAAGGGAAGCGAGCGCAACCAGCATTTTGATTTGATACAAAACGCCTTTATACGCATCGTTGATAAAGACAACGGCAAAGAGATTTCTAAGTACAATCTCTCGGAGACTTATCCGGGCATGACCGCTATGATCTTTGGTGAGATATACCGGCACAATGGTAAATGGAAGTTTAGCGCAATAGGGCAGCCGGTACAGGCAAGCTATATAGCCGAGCTGGTAAAACTATATTCCTAAAGTTAAGGAAAAACAGAGCTGAAGCTGTCTAATTGACACTATCCGGCTCTGTTTTTTTCCTTAAAGAAGATCAATCGTGAAATTACAAAAGCCTTTTAATCGCGCCGTATTTTCAAGAATTCTCTTGAGCATTTTTGGCATTTTTCTCATAGGTTTTGGCGGCGCCCTCATTCGCTACTCAGGATTTGGGACAGACCCCTATTCCGGCATGAATCTTGGGGTAAGCCAAACCGTAGGAATCATGTACGGCACATGGCAGTTTATCTTCAACGGTATAATCCTCGTATGGATGTTTTTTGTTGACCGTACAAAGATTGGCTTCGGCACTCTCATCAGCATGAGCTGTATAGGATATTTGTCGGATTTTTCTCTTTTTGTCCTAACCGCTCTCCTGGGCGAAGGCGCTTTGTACTTACGAATATTCAGCCTCCTTGCCGCAATACTAGCGGTGTGTTTTGGCATCGTCATATACATTGACGCCAAGCTCGGCATAGCTCCATACGATGCACTATCCCTTATTATCAGCGAAAAACTAAAAAAGCCGCAGTGGTTCAAATGGTGTCGGCTAGGGACAGACCTTGTTTGTGTAATAACCGCCTTCATTTTTCACGGTCCTCTCGGTATCGGTACCGTAATCATGGCTTTATTTACCGGCCCATTGATGACCCTAATCCGAAAGGCGCGTCTATTTCAACAAAATTGAAAAGCAGACCGTGATCCCGACATATACGAAAATATCCCCGCTCTTTGGCACCAGTACCGGAAACTTTGAACAGGCAGCTGTTCGGTTAGAGAAAGGGACAGACCTGTCCCTGCTTCTGAGGACGGCAACAAGCTCTGAGAGGTTTTCAGTCATGGGCTGCACGCAAGCGCAGACTCCTCCAAAGCTGCAGCATTGCTCTTCGCTTGGAGATAGAGGTCTGTCCCCTGTCCCTTAAAAGATTTTTCAAGATTTCTGCTCTTCTATTGAAGCAAAAAGGCAAGTCTCACCCATATATAAGTATTATGTCAAGAAAACTTAGAGGTTCGACTAACAAGGGTAAGACTTGTCATGTGGTTACAAAGGTTAATCGAGACCATTATGAATTAGACCCTAAAGAAGACAAAGAGCGTCTCATCGTGGTTATTGCAGAAGCAAAAGAACGCTACGACTTTGAGGTGCCTACGTTTTGCATTATGGGCAATCATGTCCATATACTTATTACTCCTGCTCCGGGTGAAAGCTTGTCTCAGATAATGAAATGGATAAAGCAAGTCTTTGCTGTGCGATGGAATAAAAGGCATAACACAACAGGACACTTCTGGGGAGACAGGTTCTGGAGTAGAGAGATTAAGGATGAGAAGGATTTCTGGACGGTCTTTGAGTATATAGAGCAGAACCCTGTTAAAGCGGGACTTGTAAAAGAGCCTCGTGAATGGAAGTACAGTGGAGCGTATCATCGTTCTCATGGAATAACTCTGATAGTGTCTGAGGTAAC
>JAITAM010000131.1 GCA_031284085.1 Spirochaetaceae bacterium | reverse complement strand
CCCCATTTTTTGAACTCGCGCAAGAACCTATTATACCTACAATAACTAAAATCCCTGCTATGAAAAAGAGAATAATATATTTAATCTTCAAAAGTTTATTCATCGCAATCAAGGTATTTGTGCAGTTTGGCCAGCATATCGTCAAAAACCAGCGGCTTGCCCATGTGATCGTTCATGCCGGCCTCAAGGCATTTTTCTATGTCTTCCTTGAAGACGTTCGCTGTCATGGCAATAATAGGCACTTGTCTTGCAGAAGGGAGGTCGAGCATACGGATTCGGCGCGTTGCCTCAAAACCGTCCATTTCAGGCATCTGTATATCCATAAATATTAAATCGTATAGTTCGGGGTTTTTGCTAAAAGTCTGCAAAGCCTGCACGCCGTTTTCTGCACAGTCAACCTCAATCATAGTAGATTCAAGCAAACTCAGTACAATTTCGCGGTTGATCTCTACGTCGTCCACCAGCAAGAGGTGGCGGCCTTCAAAACTGTTGCCTTGCAGCGCAGCCTCTCCCTCCGCCGGCTCCTTCACTTCAAGGCATTCGTTGATGCAGTCCACGATTGAGGAGGGGAACAGAGGTTTGGAGAGGAATTTATACGCCCCCGCGGCCTTAGCTTCGTCCGCTATCACATTCCAATCCATAGCGGAGATCATAATAACAATGGATTTGTCCCCGCCGCGCTCCTTAATCCTGCGCGACAGCTCTATACCGTCTATTCCGGGCATTTTCCAGTCTATAAAATAGACGTCGAACCCTCCTTCTTTCTCAATAGAGGCAAGAGCCTGCTCGCCGTTAGCGGCGACTGTGTAGGATACGGCTAGCTGGCTCAGAATGTCTTCAAAAAATTGCACTACATCAGTCGAGTCATCCGCCACCAATACACGGATATTTCCCCAGTTGACATCGGAGCCGAGAAGGCCTGTGGTTTCTCCTACGCCGCGGCGTGCTTCTATGGTAAAGGCAAAGATAGAACCTTTACCCGGCTGGGAGTTTATCCAGATAGAGCCGCCCATCAATTCTACGATGCGTTTGGATATGGCAAGCCCAAGTCCTGTGCCGCCGAATTTGCGTGAGGTGCCGCTTTCCGCTTGCTGAAAAGGGGTAAACAAGCGTTCCTTTTGCTCTTCGGTTATGCCTATGCCTGTATCCGTTACTTCAATTTGTATAACACAGACCCCTTTTTCCTCTTTGAGCAGAAAAGCGTCAAGGCGGATGACCCCCTGCTCCGGCGTGAACTTTACCGCATTGGAGAGGAGATTCGTTATAACTTGCGCCAGTCTTTGGTCGTCTCCTATGATTGTAGGCGGGATATGCTTGTCGATATGCACTATCAGCTCTTGCTCTTTCTCATTTATCCTGAAGTTTATGACATTGACGATTTTGCGGAACATTTTCTCAAAATTGAAATCGGTCAAAGAAAGCTCTATTTTGTTTGCCTCTATCTTTGACATATCTAATATGTCGTTGATGATACCCAAAAGGTGCGTGGAAGCCTCTTCTATTTTTCTAAAGGAATAGTCTTTTCTTTCTATGTCCGTTGCGTTTTTGCCGATGTTGGTCATACCAATAATGGCGTTCATGGGCGTGCGTATTTCATGGCTCATGTGAGAAAGGAAGTCGCTTTTGGCGCGGCTTGCATTTTCCGCCTTTTCTTTCATCTTGATCGACTGGGTATAGAGTTCAACAAAGACCATGATCAGCCCTACAACACCAACGGATATGATGGCAAGGATGATGGTGAAGATGAGCATGGCGTTGATTTCTGTCATAGCAGATTTCTTTTCAATACCGATCAGTAAAGACCACTTTGCGCCGGTTTCACCTATAGTAAAAGGATAGAGGGTCAGATCAAGATTTCTTTGAAGATCGGCCGAGTGTCTTGAGACATTCAACTTTTCTCCTCGCAAGACCGCTCGATACACTTTATCGGTATCTTCGTTAAAAAGCGCTTCTTGGGCTTTTACAAGAGACTTGCCGATTTGTGTATGAATACCGCTTGCTAGGATGGTAGCGCTGTTGGAATATACAGCCATAGCGACTATATCTTTATGAGTCTGTATGACTGTATCAACGGCAGCTTGCAGATACGCAATATTCACGTCTACTCCAACGCGGCCTATTACCATACCGGTCTGGTGGTAGCGCACCGGCACGGTGATTCTAACGGTATATGTAAGCTCATTTCCAATGATCCGTAGTACCGGGTCGTATATATAATCTTCCATTGCATTATGGCCGTTCACTCTCTCCATTAGCTTATCCACATCATGGTAGGTTAAATGTTCAAACTTTCCTGCCTCTTTGGTGTATAAAGGCGCCCATTGTCCGGTTGCGGTATTACCGGTAGTAGCGGAAAAAAGCGAATCCATTCCCGGATCGATAGTATTGGGTCTAAAGACTGCGAAAATATCCACAATTTGTTCCTCAGCCATTAAAACCGATTCCATGAGCTGATCAAAGAAGGCTCTTTGTTTGCCGCTGTCGGCAATGTCGAAATAAGACAGTATATTCGATAAGGTATGGCTGACTTGCAAATAATTTTCATATTGTCCTTGAATAGCCAATGCTTGCTCTGTGGCAAGTTGTTCTCGGTTTTTCAATGCGGTAGCGATCTGTGCGTCTGAGGCGCGCTTAGATAGTATGAGCGATATTATCGTTACTACCACTACAAAAACAAAGATAAAAATGGGAATCACTCGATGCTGTAATTTCATACAAAATTCCTCAAGCCTAAAAGGTTAGGCTATAGATTTTCAGAAAGCATTATTTGGGAAGATGGTAGATGAAAAACAATTACAAAAGATTAAGCCTAAAGCACTAGAATTACCTCATACGTTCTTAACTAATGCGGTAGCGTCATTGACTGTTAAGGCGGTATTGGTAATTACCTCTTCCTAAAGAGCTTTGTTATAAAAATAGCATGTTTGCAACCAAAATATCAAGCGCGCACAGGCCAGCCTGTTTCATCGTTCCGGTCTTGGTATCCGGAACGGTGTACGGCTTTTTGCCCGCCAGCGGGTTTCAAAGATTGTTGTATCGGGAATAGACGCACGGCTTTCTGCCTGAAAGGAGCAGGCCAGCTCATGCCGGCCTGTTTCGGCAGGCGCAGGCTGTGGCGGAGGTTTTGCGTGGGAATGAAGCGTAGC
>JAITAM010000035.1 GCA_031284085.1 Spirochaetaceae bacterium | reverse complement strand
GGGGGGGGTAAATAAATAATGTATGTATAGATAAAGACATAGTATTAGTTATTATCGCTAATTCTAGAAAAATGTCAATGCACAGGCTGTGCCTGCGCTGGCGGGCCTGCAATGTTTATAGCAGCCTTGACTAAGAAATGTACAACACTGTATATTGACGGCATTATTGTCAGCCCGAAGGGTTTTAGCAATATATGAACCGGTCGACATGCGGCTGTATCTTACCGGCGGGATTTGCAGGTGCTTTGTAGCGGTGTGTAACCTTGTTCTAATCTATTTTAATGAGGAGTTTTTATGCAGTTTCCCCCTATTGTTGCACAATTTCCGCACTTTCTTCATGGCGGCGATTACAATCCTGAGCAGTGGCTAAAATGGAAGGATACTATCTGGAAAGAAGATATGCGGCTTGCAAAGTTAGCCGGCATCAATTCGCTTTCGGTCGGCATTTTCTCGTGGGCCATGCTGGAACCGGCTGAAGGCGAGTACCATTTTGAGTGGCTTGACGAAGTGATGGCTATGCTTGCCGAAAATGGCATTGTTGCGGTGCTTGCGACGCCATCAGGAGCCAAACCGGCATGGATGAGTAAACAGTACCCGGAAATCCTTCGGGTGAATACGTTTCGACAAAAGATGCTTCATGGAGATAGACATAACCATTGCCTTTCCTCTCCTGTGTATCGGGAAAAGATTCATGCGATCAATACGCTTTTGGCAAGCCGGTATAAAGAGCATCCGGCGCTTGGCGTGTGGCATATATCAAATGAATACGGCGGTGAATGTCATTGTCCTTTGTGTCAAGAGCAGTTCCGTAACTATCTCAAAAAGAAATACGGTGCATTAGAGGCTTTGAACGAAGCGTGGTGGACGGCATTTTGGAGCCATACCTACACAGACTGGGAACAAGTAGAAAGTCCAAGTCCGCTTGGGGAAGCCAATTTGAATGGGCTCCGCCTTGATTGGCGCCGCTTTACCACAGAGCAATTTGTCGATTTTTATCGGCACGAAAGCGAGCCTATGCGTTCTCTCACACCGGCTGTTCCGTGTACCACTAACCTGATGGGAACGTATCCGGGTATTGATTACTTCAGGCTGGCTGAAGTTCTTGACGTGGCTTCTTTTGATTCGTATCCTCGCTGGACGGGTACGGAGAAGGATAGAGAGGTCGGGTGTCGGACGGCATTCAACTATGATTTAACCAGAGGCCTCAAAGGCAAGCCTTTTATGCTGATGGAGTCCTGCCCTTCTGCAACAAACTGGCAGGCAGTAACCAAATTGCGCCGTCCCAACGTGCATGAATTGCAATCTTTGCAGGCGGTTGCTCATGGCGCAGACACGGTACAGTACTTTCAGTTCCGCAAAAGCCGCGGCGGGCCGGAGCAGTTTCACGGTGCGGTAGTTGACCATGAAGGCAGCGAGAACACACGGGTCTTCCGTGATGTAGCTGCGGTGGGCAAGCGGCTTAAAACGCTTGATGCTCTTGTCGGGTCCGATACGCCTTCAAAAGTCGGTATTATCTTTGACTGGAATGTCCGGTGGGCTTTGGATGATGCAAAGGGTTTTTTGCAAGACAAAACCGGCTATGAACAGACCGTAGTTGACCATTACCGTGCTTTCTGGAAGATGGGTACGCCGGTTGACATCATCGACTCGACTCGTAGCTTTGACAAGTATACGCTCTTGGTAGCTCCGATGCTGTTTTTGATTCGTGAAGGGGTTGCGCAGAGAATTGATCAGTTTGTGCAGAACGGCGGCATATTTGTTGCGACATACTTGACCGGCTATGTTAATGAAAGTGCGCTTACATTCTTAGGCGGTTTTCCCGGCCCTTTGAAAGAGACGCTCGGTCTATGGTTTGAAGAGATTGATGCGCTATTCCCCGAAGAATCCAACAGTATTGAGTGGGGCGGAAAAAGCTACCGTGCTTTTGATCTCTGTGAGCTGGCGCATTTGTGCGGCGCTGCTGCTCTTGGTACGTACCAAAGCGATTTCTACGCCGGATATCCGGCTTTGACTGTCAACCAGCGCGATAAGGGCAAAGCTTACTGTATTGCGGCGCGCACCGGAAGCGACTTACTGGACGATTTTTACCGGAGCATTGTGGAAGAGGCGCATATTAAACCGGCTTTGGAGTATTCGCTTCCGCAAGGAGTCAGCGCACAAATCCGAAGCAGCGACAAGAAAGATTTCATCTTTGTTATGAACTTTACCGACACCATAAAGACCGTTAATACGACCGGTATCGGCAGCTTCTCGCTGTCGCCCTTTGAGAGCCGAATTATTGAACGATAAGATGACGAGTAAAGAGCATGAAAGGGCGCATGTCGTTGTGGGCAGACGGCTCCTTGCCTTAGTTATGGCGGCGGCGTGCAGCGGACTGTGCTTTGCTCAAGAGCAAACGATGACTATTGATCGGGCTTTGGATACCGGTGTTGCCTTTCTGGTAAAACATTTGCCGCGAGGAATGAAAGTTGTTGTACCTTACATCAATGCACCGGATGACCTAATGGGACGGTATTTGAGAGAAAAATTGCTACTCCGGCTGATCTTCGACAGTGCATTTATTGTTGTAAAGCAGGATCGGGTAGACTTAGAAAGAATTGCCGCTAGACTTGGGTATCGGCTGACCGGCCTTGTAAGCGATGAGATTATACGCTCAATAGGTCGGCACTTAGATGCGCAGCTTGTTATTACCGGTGAATTTAATCGGTATAAAGAAGGGTACTACCGGTTGACTATCAAAGCGTTACAGATGGAAACCGCGGATCCTCTTTATCAATGGCAGGTAGAAAACATTCAGTATGGTGAAGAATGAAAATATTCTTTAACTAAAAAAAAGCGTCTGCCTTTTCAGGCAGACGCTTTTTTTCTTCATAAAGAAGAAGAACCGGTGGGCTATTTAGCCAACTCTTTTGAGTATCAGTACACCGCTATAACAGTATTTTCATCAAATGCTTTTTGGGCTACTTCTTTATCAATACTGTTGGGAACGCTGACGCTAACGATTTTGTTTGCAGCAAATGCTTCAGAACCAAGTACTTTAACCTTGGAACCAATACTAACTTTAGTCAGTTCATTTGTTTTGAACGCACTGTCGCCAATATCTGAAAGTCCGCTGCCAAAAGTAACGGAGATGATTTTATTGCTCGCAAAAGCTTCATTTCCAATCTGTTGAACACTGTCGGGGAATGTAACGTTAGCCAGTACATTATCTTTGAATGCAGCTTCTCTAACTATCTTGAGATTTGGTGGAATAACGATAGACGGCAGTCTATTACCTTTTTTCTCAGCATCCGGATCGTCGCTGGGAGGAAGACCGGCAAAAGCCCGTGTACCAATCTCAGCAACTTTTGTACCAAGGATGAGGCGTGTTAGTTCATTCTCTTCAAATGCACTATTACCAATGGTTTCAACATTGTTACCAATAATAACAAGAGACAACAAATTGTGATCAAATGCCCGGTCGCCGATTTTAACAACTTTGTTTGGAATGGTTAATGTAGCATTCAATCTGTTCTGAGCAAAAGCTTCATTCTCAATGGTAACAAGACTTTCAGGAAGACTTACGGTACTTAAATCGTTCTTACCAAACGCACCTTCTCCAATAGTCTCAAGCTTGCTGTCAGGAGCGAAAGTCAACTTGTTTAGGTTATTACCAGCCCAATAATTGACCTTATAGTCGGTAACAGGATTAGTAGCATCACGCCGACTTGCATACGTGTCAGCATCGGGGAATTTCTCGCCGTTGAATGCCCTATAACCAATAGATTTGACCCCATTACCAATTTCAACACTTTGCAGGATATTGGCATAAAAAGCACCTTCACCGATTTCTGTAACATTATTAGGAATACGGAGGGTTACAAGCCGGTTATTAGAAAAGGCATAGTCACCGATCTTTGTAACTTTAGTGGGGATAGTGATTGTACCCTGTGCCGCACCGGTGCCGGTACCCAAGTAATTATTATCAAATGCCTTGCCGCCGATTTCGGTAACAGTGGACGGAATAGTAATATTGGGCAACTTATTGTTAGCAAAAGCGCCATACCCAATAGTAGTTACGTTTTGTCCAAGGTCGACCTTTTCCAAAAAGTTATCAGAAAAGACCGCATATTCAAGAACAGTAACTTTAACCGGCACCTGAACATTTGTCAATCTGTTACCAGAGAAAGCGCTTGGACCAATTTTATACACACTTGCAGGAATACTGATCCTGTCCAATAGGTTATTGGCAAAAGCACTCTCGCCGATCCATGTAAGAGTGGTTGGAAGGAAGACTTTCGTCAACTCCATATCGGCAAACGCCGCATAATCAATACCTACAACAGTACCGCCCGGCGCCCCTCTACCTTCAAAATCAGGATCTGCATCTAGTTTTTCAGGAATGTTTACTTCTTTCTCGCTCCCCACGTAGCGAATAATAACCACGGTCCCTTCAGTGTCGCCAACACGCCGGAGAAAATCCGCATGGAGGCTGCTGCCTGACGGTCTACCGTCTCCTTCGCCCTGGCCTTCACCATGCCAATAGTCGATCCGGTCATTGGTCTTGTTAATTGCGTCAAGTAATACTTGAGCCCACGCTGGGGCATCAGAACCTAGTGTAGTTTCCGGTCTTCCCGGGTCAGGTGCTTCCTCACCCACTGTATCCTGTCCCCACGCTGCAAAAGCTATGCTGAGGAATGAAACCACCAACAAAAATTTCTTCATAAGAATACTCCTTCTAAAAAACATATTGCACCTTATGCATTTGTGGTACTATTTAACTTGACTTTTGTTAGTATGTCAAGAGTGTTTAGATAAAATTTTCTCTTTTTTCAAAAGGTCATTTTTAGAGAAAAAGCAACCCTGTATATAACTAAAGATTACCTGCGCGCAGGGGGTAATTCCTTGCACGCAGGCAACGATTCTGTGCACGCACAAAATGATTCTGTGCACGCACAAAATGATTCTGCGCACGCACAAAATGATTCTGCGCACGCACAAAACGGATTCTGCGCACGCACAAAATGATTCTGCGCACGCACAAAACGATTCTGCGCACGCACAAAACGATTCTGCGCACGCACAAAATGATTCTGCGCACGCACAAAATGATTCTGCGCACGCACAAAATGATTCTGCGCACGCACAAAACGATTCTGCGCACGCACAAAATGATTCTGCGCACGCACAAAATGATTCTGCGCACGCACAAAATGACCCTGCGCACGCACAAAATGAAGTTTTGAAACAGCCTGGGGCTGTTGCGTGCGGAAGAAACGACTCTCTATCCACCCTGCTTCTGTCTGACGAAAAGTCGTGCGCCACTTACGATACCCGCGCTGAAGTTTGGAAACAGCCTGCGGCTGTTGCGTGCGGAAGAAACGACTCTCTATACACCCTGCTTCTGTCAGACGAAGAGTCGTGCGCCACTTTCGATACCAGTGCTGAAGTTTTGAAACAGCCTGTGGCTGCTGCGCACGCACAAAATGACCCTGCGCACATTGTGCTGCCTGTAGACGAAGAGCCGTACTCCGCTCCTGATGCCAGCACCGGAACGGTGAAGCAGTCTGCGGCTCTTACCAAGTGTCAATTAAGCGCCGGGATAAAGACCCCGGACTGGGAAGAATGGGCAAAGCAGCGCGGCTGAACCACCCGGCATCTTCAATTTCAATACCATCAGGCTTGATCGTACCAGAGGCGTAGCGGGCGGTAAAACCTATCATCAATGAATTAGGAAACGGCCACGGCTGCGAGGCATAGTAGCGGATATTCTTTACGGTAATGTTTATTTCTTCCTTTATTTCGCGTATGACTGTCGTTTCAAGATTTTCGCCGGGGGAAACAAAGCCTGCAATGAGACTATAGACCCCGGGACTAAAGTTGCTATTGTGGGCAAGCAGTATCTGGCCGGCATTATTCGTGATGCGCACAATAACCGCAGGACTGATTCTGGGGTATTCTATGCGCCCGCACGCTGGGCATATCCGCGCTATTTCGTCAGGAGAATCTTCATTCCGGCCGGAACAGCACCCGCAAAATTGCGATTGACGCCGCCATTGCATAATATGATAAGCGCCGAGCGTATAGTCATCACAGAGCGCCATCATTTGCCGCATCGATCGCGCTACCCAACCGGCCGGCAGCGGCGCATCGTCCGGCAATTCGGCATAGCACAATCCGGGCAAATTGACAACGGAAACGCCCTCCGGCAGCAGGGAGTCGTCAGGCGGACTTACCAAGCTGTTATTTTGAAAGATAGGGAACATGATTAGCCAGACCTAAGGTCTACTCCTATAGTTTCATATACAGGGCAATACACACCGCAAGCACGGAAAGGCCGGTAACAATATACACCCACAGCGGCAAACTCCAGATATAGTCGCTTGAAGGGTTTATTTGAACAGGTCTATCGGCTTGGAGGAGCGGCGGGTTTGCCTGCTCTTGTACAAGCGTTTTTTTTTCGGGAGGGGGCGCCGAATAGCCGCATGCAGGACAACCGTTGCTGAACATTGATACCTCTCCTACAAAACTGCAGAGAGGGCAGCGTACCGATGAAAAGCTGCGGCCGCACCGGGGACAGGTCTCAGATTCTTGAGGAACTTCAGTACCGCAATTATCACAGAAGAACTTTGTCTGACCCATAGTTTATTCATCCTGACGATGCTTTCTTAGAATCAGGCGAGGAGGGGCTTGCAGCCGGGGCCGGTTCGGCCTTTTTAGGCGTATCCTTTGCCGGCGCTTCTTTAGGTGTATCGGAACCTGAGTTTTTCTGGGTATCGGTAACATAAAAACCGGAACCTCTAAAGATAACACCGATTCCTCCATTGATAACTCGGCGGATTTCTTTGCCGCACTGAGGACAGGCCTTCAAAGGCTCATCGTGTATACTCTGAAAGACATCGAAAGAATAGCCGCAGATGCTGCATTTATATTCATACGTCGGCATATAATTACTCCTTATTTTTTTTAGAAAAAGATGCAAAAGTATTAAAAAGCAAGGGTATCTCCGTTTCGGAGAGTGTTGCGGCACGGATAAGCAAATGAGTTCCATCTTGAACGGGTGGATTGGTAAACAAAGCCGCAAATAAAACGGAAAGTCCCTCCTTAGGTAAAGGTTCTTCAAGGTTTATTGAACGGCGCGCCAAAGAAAATACCGCTACTAAGCCTTTCGCCTGTGCCGTATGAAAAAGTTCAAAGTTGATATCCGTGTCATAATAATTCGGGAACGGCGATGGACGGATAACTACAAAGGTATTTTTTGCCGGTATTTGGATAGGAATATCAAGAGACTCAAATATCTGGTTTATTAAAGCCGCATCATCAAGCCAAAAAGCCATAGCGGAGTCGGCACAGAATGTTTCAAAACCATCCGGAATGGCTACCCCAGGAGGCATTGCCAAAGGGTCTCCGTCTGAAAGGAAGACTCGGCGGGCGTTAAGCGCCAGCGAAAGGCGCTCGTCAGCCGAATACCAATACGTACCGCCTGCCTGAGAGGAGCGTCTCTTCCAGTCCGGATCAAAAGAAAACGACATATTGGCTTGACCGCTTGGATACGTACCGTCCGCCACAAGCATAAACTGTTGAGAGGAGTCATCCGGATAAAAAGCAATCCATGCCGACTTTGTTTTATCAATTATATCAGATGCGGAACGCAGTTCCTTGCTGTCTTTTAGTATAAGCTCAAGGAGCCGGCGTGCTTTAGCAATATCAACAGTAGCATAAACCGAAGCGCCCTTAGCTAAGGGAACAAAACGATGCTGTCCATCAGAGACTACTAATGAAGCACTGATTTTTGCAGGGCCTGTTGAACAAGAAGAAACGAGGATAACAACAAAAAGCCCAATCATTGAATACATGTATTGGAAATACTCCTTACTTTGGCAAAGAACGAAAGGCACTCTCCTCTCTTTCGTTCCGGTTTCGGCGCGCCAAGATAATCATCGGTTTCCAGCCTTTTCCTTGAGGAGGGGCGGATTAGAGCCGGTAAATCATGCTCAGTTTATCCGATTTATCTTTTTGAATTCAATCCTCAAATACTGAAGCTTTTATTTTGCATTGATAGCACCGCAGGCTAGCTGGTTTTGAATACACGCAGTCTTTGTTCTACAGATTTGATGTTCTTGATGTTCGCATCAAGCGCCTGCACAGACTCGTCAATCTTGCGCCTTGCATCCGAAGCTTTAGCCGCAATGTTGAGCGCTGAGACTTTCACCGTTTCCGATATGGTGTGCAGACGATTCATTTCCTGTTGAACCACATGATTCCCGTCCAGCATTTTTTTTGAACTCGTGAGGATTTCCCCGGTTATGTCCCGAATCACGGTTGTAGATTCGAGAATCTTTGAACTGCCCGCTGACTGTTCGTTCATGGCGTCTTTGATACTATGCTCTATAGTGCCGACCGTGTCCGCGGATGCGTAGATATGTTCAAAGGACAAGCCGGTTTCGTTTACCTTCTGTACCGCAGAATTGACGGACTCTTGCAGACTTTTGATATTCGCACTGATGATCTTCGATTGGACGTTGGAATTCTCGGCGAGCTTGCGGATTTCTTCGGAGACCACAGCAAAGCCTGCGCCGGAGGTTCCTGCATGTGCAGCTTCAATCGCAGCGTTCATAGCCAAAAGGTTGGTCTGCGCTGCAATGGTTTGAATGATTCTGTTTGCCTCGAACACGCCGGTAGATTGTTGATTCAGTGCAGCTACTGTTTCTTTAAGCCGTGTTACAGCGGTTTGTCCGTCTTTAACTTCCTGATTAAGAGTGTTGAACTCGGTCGAACTCTTTTCAAGATTCCGTGCAATAGCGTCGATATTGGAGGTCATTTGCTCGACAGCGGAAGAGCTCTCGTTTACACTTACGGACTGCCTGTCGATACGGTCGTTTTGGCGCGCCGTGCTTTCGTTCATGCTATGTACCGTGTCTACAGCTGAGTCCACGAGCGAGATTTGTTCTTGAATCATCTTGTTTATGTCGTTGATGACAGTCTCGATGTTGCCGGCAGACTCGGCTATTTTATTCATGGAGATGCGTAAAGCATCACTGTTGTGGTTGGTTTCTTGTGCTTCTTCGCTGATTTCCGTGATAAGCGCTGCAATATCGCTCAAGAACCCGTTAATATGCTGGCTCACCGCACCGATTTCATCTTCTCTATCATAGTTGAGACGGACGGTGAGATCGCCCTTGCCTTCATGCAGAGCGCCTGCGACTTTGGAAGCCTCACGCAAAGGGTGAACGACTCTCTTGAGTAAAGCTACGATAAAAATCACAACCAACCCGACTACGATAGGAACAACCCATAGCGTATCGAGCAGATTGTGGCGGTAACCTGCGACGATGCCCATCAAGACGATGCCTGTGGTTGTCAAAATATACGGTATCAAGACTGTCCGTATCACGGTTTTCTTGAAAATCCTCGCCAGTATTAAGCAGACTGTCGGCGATATGATAATCAGCTCGGTAAACATAATACCTAAATATCCCATAATTTTCCTCTTTGTCTCTTTCTTTGAGTTTCTAAAAAGAATTATCATACTATGAGCCATGTTTTGAGTTATTGTCAACAGGCACAGTCTGCTTTTCAAAGCGGAGTACGGCTTTTTGCTTACAGGCAGGCACGGCCTGTTTTGGACGGAGGAAGCTCTCCACACTACGTGATGGAACGTTTCCTCCTAGTCCAAAAGGTTGCCCAAACAGGTCAGACCTCTGCCCTATAGGATCTGACAGGCCGAAACCATAGTCGTACGTCTGTCTCCGACACCAACAGCGAAAGGGTCAGACCTCAGGCTGCTTCTTGCAGGCAGAAAGTCGTACGCCCGCCCTTGATACCAGCACCGAAGCTTGGAAAACAGCCTGCGGCTGTTGGCCTGCCTGAATTTTATAGAAATGTTCAAAACACATTGACGTTTGTAAGAAAAGGTGCTATATAGATAGTATAGATTTAATGAAAGTTTGTGGGTGAAAGCCCGCGTGTTTTTAGACAGTTTTATGCAGAGGTTTTCTTAACTAACTTTGTGTTCAAGGGGACCGCAGCCAGTGTACAACCTACCAAGTTTTGTCTGGCTACGGTAATTGTGTACACGAGGTACAGCGAAAAATATATCCCAAAAAGCTGTATTCCGTCAATGTGCTTCGTGTACGCCCTCTTATTTATAGTTCGCGCTTGTGTGTGGACATATTTTTTAAGGAGGACTCACAATGAAATCCATTAAAAGGTCTCTATTTCAACCATTGCTCTTATAATAATGGCAAGCCTGCTCTAAGAGCAGGCTGACCTGCTATCAGGCAGAAAGTCGTACGCCCGTCTCCGACACCAGCAGCGAAGGGGTCAGACCTCAGGCTGCTTCTTGCAAGCAGAAAGTCGTACGTCCGTCTCCGATACCAGCAGCCAAGGGGTCAGACCTCAGGCTGCTTCTTGCAGGCAGAAAGTCGTACGCCCATCTCCGATACCAACAGCCAAGGGGTAGTCGTACGTCCGTCTCCGACACCAGCAGCGAAGGGGTCAGACCTCAGGCTGCTTCTTGCAGGCAAAAAGCCGTACGCCCGCCCTTGATACCGGTGCCGAAAACTTTGAAACAGCCTGCGGCTGCTGGCCTGCAAAAAGCCGTACGCCTCTCCCGACACCAACAACCTCTGAAACAGGCTGTGCCTGCTTTGAAACAGCCTGCGGCTGCCTGATAAAAACGTTTGACAAGTGTAAAAAAGAGGGATTATAGTAATTTACTATCTTGAATATTTGAATCTTTAGAGGAGTTAATTTATGTCTAATAGATGGAAGTCTATAAAAAAAGACGGGTTCACGCTTATCGTGAACGAAGGCGGAGCAACGCTCGGTGTGGGAGCGGATATGGAGGAACATATCCTCTATGTGGATGGATTTGCATTCAAAGACCTTAACAAGAATGGAGTGCTTGATCCTTATGAAGATTGGCGGCTGCCGATTGAGGAACGCATCGCGGATCTTGTTTTGCGGATGAGCATCGAGGAGATCGCAGGGCTTATGCTCTATAGCGTCCACCAGACGATCTGCCAAGGAAATCCAATGGCGGCCCTTTTGTATCCGGGGCAGACAATTCAGGATACTCGCAAGAATATCTGGGACCTTACCGAAGCCCAAAAGAAGTTTCTTATAGAAGATAATCTGCGCCATGTGCTTGTTGCTCAGGTGGAAGATGCACCCACCGCCGCACGCTGGAACAATCAGGCGCAGGCGCTCGTTGAGGCAATAGGGCTTGGTATTCCAATCAATACCAGTTCCGACCCGCGGCACGGGCCGATTGCAATCGCTGAGTTTAATATGGGAAGCGGCGGCGATATTTCCGTCTGGCCTGATCACCTTGGGCTTGCGGCGGCTTTTGATCCGGCTCTTGTAAAGCGCTTTGGCGAGGTCGCTTCAAAAGAATACCGCGCTATGGGTATTACAACCGCCCTGTCGCCGCAGATTGACATCGCTTCGGAACCGCGCTGGTTTCGGTTCAGCGGTACTTTCGGAGAAGGCGTGAAACTCTCGATTGATTTGGCGCGTGCCTACTGCGATGGTTTCCAAAGCTCTGAAGATGAGCGCGCCTTAAAAACAGGCAACGCTCCCGGCTGGGGCTTTGACAGTGTGAACGCCATGATAAAGCATTGGCCGGGCGGCGGCTCAGGTGAAGGCGGACGGGATGCGCATTTCGGCTACGGCAAGTATGCGGTCTATCCGGGCAATGGCTTTGAAGAGATGCTCAAGCCTTTTACCGAAGGAGCGTTCCACCTGAACGGAAAGACAGGCGCGGCTGCGGCGGTGATGCCGTATTATACCGTGTCGTGGGGCATTGATAAAAAGTACGGCGAGAATGTCGGCAATTCGTATAACAAGTATATCATCACCGATCTCTTGCGGGAAAAGTACGGCTATGACGGCGTGGTCTGCACCGATTGGCTCATAACCGCGGATAAAGGGCCTATAGATACCTTTATCGGAGGCAAATGCTGGGGCGTGGAAGACCTTACTGTGGCCGAGCGGCACTATAAGATCCTGATGGCGGGCGTTGATCAGTTCGGCGGCAACAACGATAAAGGCCCGGTGCTTGAAGCCTATCAAATGGGAGTGCGTGAGCATGGCGAGGAGGCGATGCAGGCGCGTTTCAGACAGTCGGCGCACCGTTTGCTCCGCAACATCTTCCGCACCGGCCTCTTTGAAAATCCCTATCTTGATCCGCAGGAGTCCCGCGCCGTAGCCGGCTGCCCTGAGTTCGTCAGCGCCGGCTATGATGCACAACTGCGCAGCATCGTGCTGCTAAAGAATGCGGCGGTCAAAGCAGGCACGCAAAGCAGCGCGCCGGTTCTGCCGCTGCCTAAAAAGACCAAAGTCTACATTCCAAAGCGGCACATAAGCGAAAGCCGCAACTGGTTCGGCGTTACCGTTCCCGCGCACGATATAGAGTCTATGTCTCTTGGCCTTGCAGCTCAGTATTTTGAAGTCGTTGCTGCCGCGGCGGAGGCCGATTGTGCATTCTGTTACATTGATTCGCCGAAAAGCGACGGTTACCGCGAGGGTGAAGGCTACCTTCCTATCAATCTGCAATACCGCCCTTACACGGCCAACAACGCCCGCGCAAAGAACATTGCAGGGAGCGACGACCGTTCGTATCGCGGCAAGACCAACGTAACGGCAAACGAGTCCGACCTTGACTTCATTCTTAACACCAAGAAAGAAATGAAGGATAAGCCGGTCATTGTCTTTGTCCATACGGTAAACCCCTTTGTTGCAGCGGAGTTTGAGCCGGCTGCGGATGCCGTGCTTATCGAGTTTGCAGTGGAACAAAAGGCGCTGCTTGATCTTGTGAGCGGCAAGGCGGAGCCTTCTGCGCTGCTGCCGTTCCAGATGCCTGCTGATATGGAAACCGTTGAAGCGCAGGCAGAGGACATCCCGCGCGACATGAAGCCTTACACAGATTCGGTAGGCAACAGCTGGGATTTTGCATTTGGTCTTAATTGGCGTGGTGTTATTGAAGACGAGCGGGTGAAACGCTATCGGTAGCGGGCGGCCTGCACCGAGCGGTGCAGGCGCTTCACATATTATGGAGAGGCGCGCCTGTTCCAAAACAGGCGCGTATTTTAAGGAGTTTATTTTATGATGAAGAGACTTACAGCTTTAGTAATGCTCTTGGCTTTAGGCGCCGTTGTATTCGCAGGTGGCAGAATACAAAGAACGGTTGTTGAAAAGAAAGAAGGGTTCACAGTTATTGCGAACAAAGGCGGAGCAACGCTCGGTGTGGGAGCGGACATGGAGGAACGTATCCTCTACGTGAGAGGTTTTGCGTTCAAAGACCTTAACCGAAGCGGGAGGCTTGATCCTTACGAAGATTGGCGCTTGCCGATTGAGGAACGCATCACCGATCTTGCCGCACGGATGAGCATTGAGGAAATCGCAGGGCTTATGCTCTACAGCCTCCATCAAACGATCTCTAAGGACCTTACCGATGAGCAAAGAAGGTTCCTTATAGAGGATAATCTGCGGCACGTACTGATTACTCAGGTGGAAGACGCACCCACCGCCGCGCGCTGGAACAATCAGGCGCAGGCGCTCGTTGAAGCAATAGGGCTTGGTATTCCAATCAATACCAGTTCCGACCCGCGCCATGCGCCGACAGTAAGCGCCGAAGTTACCACAGAAAGCCCAAGTTATCTTTCTGTGTGGCCGGATCAGTTAGGGCTTGCCGCTACCTTTGACCCGGCTCTTGTCAGGCGCTTTGGTGAGATTGCCTCAAAAGAATACCGCGCTATGGGTATAGCAACCGCCCTGTCGCCGCAGATTGACATTGCCTCCGATCCGCGCTGGTATCGGTTCAGCGGCACATTTGGAGAAGGCGTGAAACTCTCGGCTGATTTGGCGCGTGCCTACTGCGATGGCTTCCAAAGCTCCGATGATGAGCGCGCCTTAAAAACAGGCAACGCTCCCGGCTGGGGCTTTGACAGTGTGAACGCCATGATAAAGCACTGGCCGGGCGGCGGTTCAGGTGAAAGCGGACGGGATGCGCATTTCGGCTACGGCAAGTATGCGGTCTATCCGGGCAATGGCTTTGAAGAGATGCTCAAGCCTTTTACCGAAGGGGCGTTCCGCTTGAACGGAAAAACAGGCGCGGCCGCATCGGTGATGCCCTATTACACCATATCGTGGGGCATCGACACAAAGTACGGTGAGAATGTCGGCAATTCGTATAACAAGTATATTATCACCGATCTCTTGCGGGGGAAGTACGGCTATGACGGCGTGGTCTGTACCGATTGGCTTGTAACCGCGGACGCGGGGCCGATTGATGTCTTCCTCACCGGGAAGCCTTGGGGAGTAGAGGACATTTCAGTAGCTGAGCGGCACTATAAGGTGCTGATGTCGGGCGTTGATCAGTTCGGCGGCAACAACGATAAAGGCCCAGTGCTTGAAGCCTATCAAATAGGAGTGCGTGAGCATGGCGAAGAGGCGATGCAGGCGCGTTTCAGACAGTCGGCACGGCGCTTGCTCCGCAACCTTTTCCGCACCGGCCTCTTTGAAAACCCCTATCTTGATCCGCAGGAGTCCCGCGCCATAGCAGGCAGCTCTGAGTTCGTCAGCGCCGGTTATGATGCACAACTGCGCAGCGTCGTGCTTCTAAAGAATGCGGCGGTCAAAGCAGGCACGCAAAGCAGCGCACCGGTTCTGCCGCTGCCTAAAAAGACCAAAGTCTACATTCCAAAGCGGCAGATAAACGAAAGCCATGACTTGTTTGGCGGTGTCGTTCCTGCCCGTGTTGTGGAGACGATGCCCAGCGAGCTTGTCAGCACGTATTTTGAAGTCGTTGCGAGCGCGGCTGAGGCCGATTACGCATTCTGTTACATTGCATCGCCTGAAAGCGACGGCTATCGTGAGGGTGAAGGCTACCTTCCTATCAACCTGCAATACCGCCCTTACACAGCCAACAACGCCCGCGCAAAGAACATTGCAGGGAGCGACGACCGTTCGTATCGCGGCAAGACCGGCGTAACGACAAACAATTCCGACCTTGACCTCGTCCTTAACACCAAAAGAGAGATGGGAGATAAGCCGGTCATTGTCTTTGTCCATACGGTAAACCCCTTTGTTGCGGCGGAGTTTGAGCCGGCTGTGGATGCTGTGCTTATCGAGTTTGCAGTGGAAGCGAAGGCGCTGCTTGACATAGTGAGCGGCAAGGCGGAACCCTCTGCGCTGCTCCCGTTCCAGATGCCCGCTGATATGGAAACCGTTGAAGCGCAGGCAGAGGACCTTCCACGCGACATGAAGTCCTACACCGATTCGGTAGGCAACACGTGGGATTTTGCATTCGGCCTTAATTGGCGCGGTGTTATTGAAGACGAGCGGGTGAAACGCTATCGGTAGCGGGCGGCCTGCACCGAGCGGTGCAGGCGCTTCACACATTATGTAGAGGGCGAGCCTGTTCCAAAGGCGAGCCTGTTCCAAAGGCGAGCCTGTTCCAAAGGCGAGCCTGTTCCAAAGGCGAGCCTGTTCCAAAGGCGAGCCTGTTCCAAAGGCGAGCCTGTTCCAA
>JAITAM010000112.1 GCA_031284085.1 Spirochaetaceae bacterium | reverse complement strand
TTTTTAGACAATGTGTTGGATATTGTGCGGGAAAGTTACAGGCAGAACGCTTCTGATGTTCCGCCGTATACTCTTGACGTATGGCATCGGCATATAACCGAAGCCGCCCTTGCAGTCGGTACTTACAACCAAACACCGGTTGCCTCTCTAGAGCGGCTCTTTCTGGCGCTGATCCGAGAGCTAGGATAGTTCCTACACGGATAGGGACAGCCGCAGCAGGCCAGCCTGTTTCTGAGGTTCTTGTATCGGGAGTGGAGTACGCCTCTTCATCTGATAGCAGGCACAGGCTGTTTGAGCCGGAGGACTGAGCTGTTTTGGCAGGAGGTCTCAGTCACAGCCTGTTCCAAAGGTCGTTCTATCGAGAGTAGCGTACGGCTTTTTGCCTACGGGCTGCTCAGGGTTGATAAGGACCTTAATAAGCTCTACAAGGGGGACATTATTCGCGTGCGATAGCGGGACTAACGCGTGCGATAGCGGGACTAGCGCGTGCGATAACGGGACTAACGCGTGCGATAACAAGACTAACGCGTGCGATAGTGGGACTAACGACAGCGCTAAGCAGGACGGCCTGTTTCGCTGTGCGATGGCTCTGGTGGAACAGACCGGTCTGCAGAAAGCCGTAAGTCCGTTCTCAACTTGGGCTGGGGAAGGAGGTCTGACCCCTTTGGGAAAGCCAAGGGGCAGCGGGTGCGGCCGAAATGCTTAGTGTAATCCGTATAAGCGTATTTTATTAAGCAGGGTCTTGCGGCTGATTCCCAATACTTGCGCCGCTTTGGTGCGGTTGCCGCGGCAACGTTCAAGCGCTTCTTGAACCGCTTTTTTTTCAATAAGCTCAAGAGACGAAGGAAAGTCCTTTACAGGCACGTTTATAGCCAAGTCTCCTAAGTCCGCGGCTTTTATTACAGCCCCTTCGCTATAAATCAAAGCACGCT
Source organism: Spirochaetaceae bacterium (assembly GCA_031284085.1). Classification (GTDB taxonomy): domain Bacteria; phylum Spirochaetota; class Spirochaetia; order Treponematales; family Breznakiellaceae; genus BOBG01. The sequence goes on along the minus strand of JAITAM010000112.1, from coordinate 3,077 downwards.
CCAGAATATTTTCTAGTTCACGAATATTACCCGGAAATGAGTACGAGAGGAGGCGGTCTAGCGCCTCACCGCTCAAAGCCGGCGCTGTCCGTCCCATACGGCTGCCGAGTTTCTTGAGCAGGAACTCACAGAACAAAGGAATGTCCTCCGCCCGTTCACGGAGCGGCGGCAGTTCAAGCCGAAACACGTTAAGCCTGTAATACAGGTCTTCTCTGAATTTGCCTTCTTTAATCATAAGTTCCAAGTTGCGGTTTGTGGCGGATATAATCCGTGCATTGACCGAAATATCGGCTATACCGCCTAAGCGGCGTATCTTTCGTTCTTGCAAGACCCGCAGGAGTTTGACCTGCAAAGGCATGGGCATTTCGCCGATTTCATCAAGAAACAAGGTTCCTCGTCCTGCGAGTTCAAAAAGCCCAATCTTGCGGCTTGTTGCGCCGGTAAATGCGCCTTTTTCATGCCCAAACAACTCACTTTCAATAAGCCCTTCGTGAATACCGCCTATATTTACCGCGACAAAAGGGGCGCTTGGCAATAATCCACGAGCGTGAATCTCTCGGGCGCTTATTTCCTTACCCGTGCCGCTCTCGCCGGTTATGAGTATGGTAACATCGGTAGCGGCAATTCTGTCGATTTGCCGTGAGAGCAGGCGCATGGCCGGCGCATTACCGATAACTGCGTTTTCTTTTTGGGCGGCGTTTGCTGTCGGCTCGAGCGTATTGTTTTGTTTTTTGTCTTGTTCTTTCTCCGCTAACGAGCGCAGTTTGATGACGAGTTCTGCGGGGTCGAAAGGCTTGACCAGATAGTCTTGGGCTCCGCATTTGAGGGCGTTTACCGCGTCGTTTATCTGGCCGTGGGCAGAGATCATGATGACCGGCGAAGGTATACCGTGAGTTTGCATCCATTGTAAGACTTCTTGGCCGTTAATTCCGGGTAATTTCAGATCGAGGATAACCGCGTCGAACTGTTCATTTAAGAGGGCGTTTAGGGCGGCTTCTCCGTTTTCGACATCGACGGACTCGATATGCTCTAGGCCGAGGTATTTCTTGAGAGAAGTTCTGATATTGCGTTCATCATCTACAATTAACACGCGCATAAAAGAAAGAATGGCAAAGTTTCGGTATTGTATCAAGGCAGGCACAGCCCACAGGCCGCGCCTGCCAGCTCGCGAGGTCTGACCTGTTTCAGGCCAGACTATTCTAAAGTTTCGGCACATGTGTCAAGGGCGGATACACGGCTTTTTGCCCGCCAGCGAGTTTCAAAGATTGTTCTATCGGGAATGGCGTACGGCTTTTTGCCTAAAAGAAGCGGGACAGAGGACACAAGCCAGCGGGACATTCCATCAAGTTAAAAAACCTAAACTCCATAAAACTGTCAATCACACCCAGACTAGAATAAGACTCAGCAGACCGGGGAATACAGGGCTACGGTAAAGAATTTAGAATTTCGAGAAGCCCTGTCTGCCCATCTCATTGGGCAGACAGGGGTCAGACCTCTAGCCCAAAAGCCGGCCGTACCTACTATCAGGCAAAAGCCGTACACCTTTCCCATTACAAGAACCTTTGAGGCAGCCTGCGGCTGAGACCTCCAGTCCAAAACAGGTCAGACCTCTAGCCCATTAAAGATAGGTTTTTTAGAGCTGTTCTTTCTTCGACATCTTAAGCTTTTCTTTATTTATATGCCTTTGCTCTGTAAATCCCCCATTGACTTTATGTACATAATACATAATTATAAAGTTACAGGTGGATAAGGCAATGAATAGAAGCGATTCAATTTGGACAAAAATAGCGGAACTCATTCAGAATATTCAAGTTACAATCCAGCATTCTACCGAAGCGATTTTATCGGTGGATACGGACCTTAATGTACTTGCAATAAACGCTCGGATTCAGGCAGCTCGTATTGGAACAGCCGGTGCGGGTATCAAAGTCGTAGCTGATCGTATGGAAGCTATGATTGAGCAAACCAAGAGTATTACCGATGACCTTAACCTTCGGATCGGTAAAACGATGAAAGATTTGACGCAGTTAAGGATACACATGGAAAGTCGTACGCGTGGTCTACGGCTTAGCCAGATTGCTGCATCCTGCACTGATCTCATCGATCGCAGCCTCTATGAACGTTCATGCGATGTCCGGTTTTGGGCAACTGATGATGCAATCATTAAAGCGCTAGAAGCGCCCAACGAAGAAAAATTAGTGACAAATGCCTCGCAACGCCTCGGTATGATTCTACAATCATACACGGTGTACTTCGATATTGTTTTATGTGGATTAGACGGAACAGTACTCTGTAATGGGAGATCCAATTCATACCATAGTCGTGGCGCTAACGTAAGCCGCTCCGAGTGGTATACACAGGCATATCGAACCTCAAATGGTACTGAATTCGGCTTTGAAGGCCCTTTGCATTCTGCACTGGTTAATGACCAGTCGGTGTTGGTTTATTCTTGCGGAGTTCGTAAAGGCGGCAACCTTAACGGCAAAATTGTCGGTGTGCTTGCGGTACTATTTAACTGGAAAAATTTAGGAACTGCAGTCCTCCATCAGGCTGAAGAGACGCTTTCTGTAGAGACGGATAATCCTGTCAAGGCTTTTTTATGCCGTAATGATGGAAAAATCGTTGCGACAGAGACAGAAGGCGGAAGCACTCCCCATAAAGAAGAAGTGTACGATAGCATCGTGCCGGTTAATTTACAGACCTTGCGTGCCTCTCCTGAAGGGTTCCATTTCTACAATGAAAATGGGCATGATCCTATGCTCATAGGATTTGGAGTATCACGCGGCTACGAAACTTACAGCAGCAACTGGATTACGGTTATAACGGAAATAATACGCAGATAATGTAAAGAAAGAAAAGTGAAGGTAAGGTATGACAAAAATCTATAATGCAAAACGGGCTGGAGTTTCGACAGTTTCAGTCCCACCGAGACTTTAACCGCTGCCTAAGAAGGCAGCGGAAAATCATAAAGCACCTACAATACTGCCTTAAAATTAGCTACTACAGCTTCGGTAGCAGGGCTGGCATCTACATCAACTAAAAGTCCTTTGTTTCGATAAAATGCAATAAGCGGCTCG
>JAITAM010000243.1 GCA_031284085.1 Spirochaetaceae bacterium | reverse complement strand
CCGACTGAAACGCCTGCGGCTGCTGTTGACCTAAGAGCGATAAAGTCTTAGATTATTACAAATAACATTTTAAGGAGTTTATTATGCAATACGTATCGTTTGGTAAAACCGGTATTAGGGTTTCTCGATTAGGCTTTGGCGCTATGCGTCTGCCTACGATTGAGAAAGATGGAAAGACTGTTTTTGATGAAGAGGCAAGCATTGCTCTTATACGCGCGGCTTATGAGCGCGGCGTGAACTACTTTGATACTGCGCCGACTTATTGCGAGAGCATGAGCGAAGTATTTACCGGCAAAGCCATCAAACCCTTCCGCTCTAAGATATACCTTTCTACAAAAAATCCTATCGAAAACGCTTCGGGTGATGATTACGACAAGCGGCTTGAGCGTTCTCTCAAACGTCTCGATACGGACTACATTGATTTTTACCATTTCTGGGGAATCAGCCTTGATACTTTTATCAATCAGATTTGCGCCCCCGACGGCCCCCTTGCACGGGTCAAAAAATGGAAAGAGCAGGGCGTAGTCAAGCACATATCGTTTTCTTTCCATGACAAAGCGGAGAATATGCCGGAGATCATTAAACGAGGTGAGGGCGTCTTTGAATCGCTTTTATGTCAATACAACTTGCTGGATCGCTCTAACGAAGCCGGCATGGCATTTGCCCGCGAACAAGGATTGGGCGTTGTCGTTATGGGGCCGGTCGGCGGCGGCAGACTAGGCTCTCCTTCGCCGGTTATCAGCGCGTTACTTCCCGAAAGAGTACAGAGTTCGGCTGAAATTGCTTTGCGCTTTGTGTTTAGCAATCCTAACCTCAACATAGCCCTTTCCGGTATGGGAAATATGGCAATGCTCGAAGAAAACGTGCGGATAGCCGAGAATACGGCTCCGTTAAGCGCGCAAGAGCAGGCGCATCTTGAGGCGGCAACGGCAGAAAACGCCCGCCTTGCCGATCTTTACTGCACGGGATGCAAGTACTGTATGCCCTGCCCTCAAGAGGTAAACATACCTGAGATATTTACCTTGATGAACTACCACAAGGTTTACCAGATCACCGGCTACGCAAAGGATAACTACGCGCAAATCGGCACAGTCCCGTGGCGCAAATACAAAAATGCCGCCGCCTGTATAGAGTGCGGCCTGTGCGAAGAAAAATGTCCGCAGAAATTACCAATTCGTAAGCAGTTAAAAGAAACACATAAAGCGCTTGGAGCTTAAGGGCCGCGCAAGAACTTTGCGCCTCTGCCTTTCACCTTGAAAGGCAGAGAGCATTGCGGCCGGGGTTAGCGCCGGCCGTTATTCAAAAAAAGTGTAGTTTGTTTTTAGGCGCTTTTCTTTTTCAAAGCGCCGGATTGCTAGGCTGATAAGCTGATCGAGCAAGGTCGAATAAGAAATACCGCTTGCTTCAAAAAGTTTTGGATACATACTGTTTTTAGTGAAACCGGGCATGGTGTTGATTTCATTAACCAGAAGAGCGCCGTCAGGTTTAAGGAAAAAATCCACACGGGAAAGCCCCTCCGCACAGAGAGTTTGAAAAGTCTTTATTGCCATAGCCTGAATACGCTCCACCGTTTCAAGCGGCAGATGTGCAGGTATCGCCAGTACGGTGCCGCCTTGGTTAAGGTATTTTGCCTCGTAAGAGTAAAATTCAGACGAACACAAGACTTCGCCGGGGACGGAGGCAACCGGCTCTTCGTTACCCAAGACAGAACATTCAATCTCCCTTCCTTTTATATACTCTTCAAGAATTATTTTGTGATCGTAGTCAAAAGCCTCTGTTATGCCGGCTTGGTACTCATATTCATTGTGGATTTTCTTTATACCGACCGAAGAACCCATATTGGCAGGCTTAACAAAGAAAGGCAGGCCCAGAAGCGCCGCCATCTGAGAGAAAGCCGGGACAGCCTCATGCGACCTTATTGCGAGGAATTTTCCTATAGGGATGCCGGCATCCCGCAGCAGCCGTTTCATCAGGTCTTTGTCCATACCGACCGCAGAACCCAGAACGCCCGACCCGACAAAAGGGATATCCGCAGTTTTCAGCAGCCCTTGTATTGTTCCATCTTCTCCAAAAGGGCCGTGTAAGATCGGGAACATAACGTCGATAGTGGTGCCGGCTCTAATCCTGCGAAGATTGATCGGCGAGCCGGTCTGTGTTGTTTCAATAAGCAGCGGGTCGGCGGATTTGTTAAGCTGTATGAGGCTTGGCTCATCGGCATTAAGGAGCAGCTCTTGTTCTGTGCCAAGGAACCAGCGGCCTGCTTTATCAATACCGATTAAAAGAGGTTTATATTTTTCCGGATCCAAAGCATGGTAGACATGCTGCGCCGACTGCAACGATATTTCATGTTCCGCCGATTTTCCACCAAAGATAATACCGACTGTGATCATAGGCTCTGCTCCCATAAGCAATATATCAAAGCGCTCTGCTTTGAGTTTTGAAAGTTTCTTGGAGTATACTTACAGCTATCTTTCTGATCAAGCAGCCGCAGGCTGTTTCTAATGGAAGGTCTGACCCCTTTGGAAGGAGGTCTGACCTGTTTTGGGCTAGAGGTCTCAGCCACAGGCTGTTTCAAAGGTTGTTGTATCGGGAATGGCGTACGGCTTTTTGCCTGATAGCAGGCACGGCCTGTTTTTGGGGCTAGAGGTCTGACCTGTTTTTGGGGCTAGAGGTCTGACCTGTTTTTGGACTAGAGGTCTGACCTGTTTTTGAAGAACTTGCCTGTAGGGGCGGTTAGATTATTAAGGGGTTAAGGCGCAGGAATTCGGCGCATATATAACTATGTTAAAACACGTTTTTACATTATTGAAGCAGGCGCAGAGCCGCTTGGCGCAGGAGACACGCAATAAAAAAGATACGGCGCTCCGAAGCGTTATGGAGGCAATTAGTCAGGCGCAGGGCGGCATCATAGCCGCAAATGAAGTCGATGTGGAGCAAGCAAAGGCCGCGGGTATGGCTGAGGCGCTTTTGGACAGGCTGCGGCTCGACGGCAAACGCATAGAAGGCATCATTGACGGAA
>JAITAM010000102.1 GCA_031284085.1 Spirochaetaceae bacterium | reverse complement strand
GTCAGAAGCCATCCCGGATGAGTCAGAAGCCATCCCGGATGAGTCAGAAGCCATCCCGGATGAGTCAGAAGCCATCCCGGATGAGTCAGAAGCCATCCCGGATGAGTCAGAAGCCATCCCGCCGCATACAGTCGGAACGTTATAAAGCCGCTATCCCACACCGAAAGCTTAGAAACAGGCCGTGCCTGCTGCGGGCCTTGACAATAAATCCGTCTACATCGTAAAGTAACCGTATATTTCTGTATCATAAGGAAGTGTAATTATGTCAAGAAAATGCGAAATTTGTGGAAAACATACTATTACCGGTAACAAAGTAAGCCACGCTAAAAACCGGACTCGTCGTACCTGGCGTCCTAATCTAATAAAGGTGCAAACAGAAGAACATGGTACTGTCGTTACTAAAAAAATCTGCGCCCGCTGTTTACGCAGCGGTGTACTGATTAAAAAAGTGTGATTTATAAATATCATTCTGCCCCTACCGGATCTTTTTGCAAGGCTCACCGTAAAGCCCTTTGTCCTTAGACTTGGGCTATAAGGCGCACAAGCGGATATGAAAAACGAATGACAAGAATAATTAAAGACATATACCATGAAGGTATAAGAATTCTTGCGGGGCGCAAGAGTGCGGTGCTTTACGCCGCACCTTAAGCAGGGGCATGAATTGACATGGGAATAGGCACGAGATCAAGTATAGATTCTACGATACGATCCGCGGACAAACCTCGTACCAGCGATTCAGGCGATAAAAACAGGCGCTGGCGAAATACCGGTAGCGCCATATCTTTGATGTCTTGCGGCACAACATAATCACGGCCGTATAGCCCGGCGCGGGCTTGAGCACACCGGTAGAGAGCAAGAGCGCCGCGTGGAGAAATACCGGTGCGCAGCGCGGTTTCTTGCCGCGTTGCGTTTACTAATGCAAGAAGATAATCCTGAACCGCAGGGTCAACGTAAATTTGAGTAACGGCTTCTTGGAGCGGGAGTATTTCCTGCGCGCTTGCGACCGGTTTTATGTCGTTGACCGGATGGGTAATACGGCGCTGTTGTTCCAGCATTAAAGCCTCGGAGCGGGTATCCGGATAGCCTACTTTTAGAGAAAGCAAAAATCTATCTTTTTGAGCCTCAGGCAGAGGGAATGTCCCTTCAAACTCAACCGGGTTTTCTGTCGCAAGTACAAAAAAAGGCTCGGGTAATGCCAACCGCTTTCCATCAATAGAAATTTGCCCTTCGGACATTGCCTCAAGGAGAGCCGATTGAGTACGGGGAGTTGCTCGATTTATCTCATCGACCAAGACAAATTGATTAACCAGAGGGCCGCGCCGGTAGACAAAACGTTCATCTTTCTGCCGCCAGATCGACACACCAAGTATATCCGCAGGAAGAAGGTCGGGGGTGCATTGAATACGCGCAAAGCTCAGATCCAAAGTGTTTGCAAAAGCACGGGCGAGTATGGTTTTTCCTGTCCCCGGAACATCCTCAAGGAGTATATGCCCACGTGCTAGAAAAGCGGTAATAAGCATATTGATCACATCAATCTTACCAAAGAAAACGCTGCTTATAGACTCCCGCACCCGTGAAGCAAAATCATTTATGGCTTGTACTGTATTCACAAAACCAAGTGTACCATAGAAATAAAAGAGCCGGCAAGAGGCTGCTTTTGGTAACAAAGTAAAATTTAGAAAGTAAAAGAATTGTGGAGACCCTCTCCTTCTTGTGCAAGAGAGGGTCCGGTAAGAGAGACTTCACGAATATGTGAAGTCTCTTTATATTAGCATGAGTATAAATCCCGTTTTTGATACGATGTATGCAGTAGTTTATGTGCCTTGTGTCCGCCCGGCTCGCCTAAAAATTCGCTGTACACTTGCTGAATGTAAGGATTCTGGTGAGAGCAGCGGAACGAGGATTTTTGATCGTCGGCGTAAAGCCCATTGATGCGCTGGTGGCGGATTGCGTCAATAGCACCGTAAGGCTGCCCGCCGCCGGATACACAACCGCCTCTACAAGCCATAACTTCAACGAAATGGTAGGGTGTTTCTTGTCCTGCTGCTTTGGCGGCTTGTATGCGTCCCAAAACCGTTGCAATATTTCCCATTTGGTGGGCAACCGCAATACGGATTTTCTTGCCTTCAATATCAAGCTCTGCTTCTTTTATACCTTCAAGGCCTCGCGCCGGGAAGAAATTGATATCATCCAAGTCTCTTCCGGTTACAAAATAATACGCAGTCCGGACTGCAGCTTCCATAACACCGCCTGTAACGCCAAAGATAGTGCCGGCGCCGGTGTAAGGCCCCAGCGGATGATCGGCTTCTTCATCAGGCAGCCTGAGTAAGTCAATACCGGCTTGCTTTATCATACGCGCTAATCCGCGGGTAGTGATGGAAATATCAACGTCATAGCCGTGTCCACTGCTCTTCATATCATCGTTGCGCTTAAGCTCCCATTTTTTTGCGGTACAGGGCATAATTGATACTGAAACAATGTTATTCGGGTCTACTCCCGCTTTTTCCGCCCAATAACTCTTAATCATTGCTCCCATCATCTGTTGGGGCGATTTTGCTGTTGAGAAATTAGGTATCAGATCCGGATAGTACTTTTCAAGATAATCAACCCATGCCGGACAGCAACTGGTTATTAAAGGAATATCAGTTGAATCTGTTTTAAGGCGTTTAACCAACTCAGTTGCCTCTTCCATAATGGTCAGGTCTGCTGAAAAATTAGTATCAAAGACCGTCTTAAAGCCGAGTCTGCGCAGTGCCGTATAGATTTTTTGGGTGATTAAGGTGCCGGGTATAGCGCCGAATTCCTCGGCAAGCGCGACACGGACAGCCGGTGCGATTTGTGCAATGGCATGTACTTGCGGATTTTGCAATACAGTCCACAGTTTTACGGTATCGTCTTTTTCGTACAAAGCGCCTACTGGGCAGTGAGCCGCACACTGTCCGCACTTAATACAAGGACTTTCTCCCAAGGGCAGCCCTAGTGCCGGCGATATACGGCTTTTAATACCCCGCCCCATGAATTCAAGCGCCCATACATTCTGCATACTTTGACAGACTTTAACGCAGCGGCCGCATCGGATACATTTATTGGCGTTGATGATGATAGATGGATTTGAATCATCAATAGGCGTATTGAAAATGACTTTCGGGAAAGGCGATTCACGCAGCCCAAACTCTGCGGCTACTGTTTGCAATTCGCAAGAGCCGTTTCTAGGACATTGAAGGCAATCATTCGGATGGTTTGATAGAATAAGTTCTAGTACAGTACGCCTTACCGCGATAATTTCCGGATCATGTGTAATAACACTCATCCCTTCAAAAACCGGTGTAGTACAGGCGCGTACCATTTTTGCCGAACCTTCCATCCGGACTATACATATCCCACATGACGCCCATGCCGGCAAATCCGGGTTGTAACAGAGCGTGGGGATCTTTACATTGACATGTTTTGCCGCATTCAAAATTGAAGTTCCGTCTTCAACTTGAACCGGTATACCGTTTATTTTAATATTAACCATACATACTCCTTTGTAAGCACAGAGCGTAAATAATGGATTAACAAGGCTACAGGCAATACAACCTGTGCAAGCAAGCTAACCAATGCTCTTATAATAACGACTGCGACAAAAGCTTGAAGCCATCCAATAGTAAAACCTAGAATGATAAAACTCAAAACATACAATGCGTTGTATTTATCACTCCTTCTACACGGATGGTGATGGCAGCTATTGTTGTTGTTAATGATAACCATACCTTCACCCTTTTTAGTGTTTGGCTATCGCACCGAATTTACACCGCTTCATACATTCGCCGCACTTGACGCACTGTTTTTGATCGATAACATAAGGCTGACCTCGTGCGCCGGATATACAGCTGGCGGGGCAGTTTCGGGCGCAAAGACTGCAACTACGACATTTATCCGCTATAATCTCGTAGCGTACCATGTGTATACACTTGCCCGCCCGGCATTTCTTATCATTGATATGCTCAAGGTACTCCTCACGGAAATTCTTTACCGTGGATAGTGTAGGGTTAGCTGCAGAGCCTCCAAGCATACACAAAGAAGCACGGGTCATAGCCTGTCCTATAGCTTCCAATTTATCAAGGTCCGACTCTTCTCCTTTTGCATGGGTAATCTTCTCCAAGAGAGTAAGAATCTGGGTAGTACCGATCCGACATGGCGAGCATTTTCCGCAAGACTCATCTACACAAAAATCCATATAGAACCGAGCAACATCAACGACACAGTCGTCTTCGTCCATAACTATCATACCGCCGGATCCCATCATAGACCCCATTGCAGTAAGGCTTTCATAGTCAATAGGTGTGTCTAATACCTCTTCGGTTAAAATACCACCGGAAGGACCGCCGGTCTGTACTCCCTTAAATTTCTTTTGATCTTTTATACCGCCGCCTATCTCAAAAATAATTTCACGGAGAGTCGTTCCCATAGGAACTTCCACTAAACCGGAGTTTTGAATTTTTCCGGTAAGGGCAAAGACTTTGGTTCCTTTGGACTTCTCGGTACCGATTTTGGCAAGCCATGAGCCGCCCTTAGTCAGGATAACCGGAATATTAGCATAGGTCTCAACGTTGTTGATCACCGTTGGTTTACTCCATAACCCGCTTTGCGCCGGAAACGGCGGTTTAGGAATGGGCATACCGCGGCTCCCTTCAAGAGATTTAATAAGCGCTGTTTCTTCACCGCATACAAAAGCACCGGCGCCAAGACGCATCTCAATATCAAAATCAAAACCCGATCCAAGTATATCTTTTCCTAAAAGCCCATACTTCCTTGCCTGATTTAATGCAATGGTAAGCCGCTGTACTGCAAGAGGATACTCGGCGCGGATATACACATACCCTTGATTTGCGCCTATGGTATGCCCGCAAATAGCCATAGCTTCAATAATAGAGTGAGGGTCTCCTTCTATAGTTGACCGGTCCATGTAAGCGCCGGGGTCCCCTTCGTCCGCATTACATACCACGTACTTAATATCACTGGAAACTTTTCGAGTCATATCCCATTTGAGCCATGTGGGGAAACCGGCGCCGCCTCGACCGCGCAAGCCGGATATCTTTAACTCGGCTATTACCTCTTCCGGTTGCATTTGAAAGAGGGTTTTTTCCAAACCTACATAGCCTTCACGGGCTATGTACTCGTCTATGTTTTCCGGATTTATAAAACCGCAGTTGCGCAGAACAACACGGAACTGCTTTTGATAAAAGCCTATCTCTTGGACTGCTATGCTTTTCTTTTTTTCTTCGGATTCTTTGTAGACAAGCCGAGTAACTTCCCGCCCTTTAAGAATATGTTCAGCTATGATTTCCGATGCGTCCTCCGGTTTTACATTAACATAAAATGAATCTTCCGGCAGAACCTTTACGATGGGACCTTGCTCGCAAAAGCCAAAACAACCGGTTTTAACTATCTGCACCTGATCTTCAACACCGTACCGCACTGCTTCATCCGAAAGCCGTGCATAGATTTCAGCGCCTTTATTGGATTCGCAGGCGGTGCCGCCGCAGCAAAGGATGTAGTGTGAATATGCCATTATTTCCCTCCCGTAGCAACGTCAATAGCAGGCTGATCAAGAATATAGTTATCAAGCAAACGATGTCCGACCAGATGTTCACGAACAATCTCTCCAGCTACCGCTGTATTGACTTTGCCGTAAATAACCGCCGGCATTCCCGGCACAATAACTTCGACTGTAGGCTCGGAATGACAAAGCCCCATACAACCGGTCTGGCGCAACAGCACCGAGTCTGCTAACTGACTGTCCTCAATCAGATGTAAAAAAGCATCCATAGTGGCTTTTGCTCCGGCTGCAATACCGCACGTTCCCATTCCAACAATAATTTGAATGTCCTTGCCTTCGGTATCACGCCATTTCAAATCCGCTTTCTTAGAAGCGCGCAATGTGCGCAGTTCTTCAAGTGTCATAAAATATCTCCTTCTTTATTAGGTGTGTATAAAAACTGAAGATTTAGAGGATTCATGTCCTTGATCCGACCCTTCCTGCAAAGGTCTTTCAGACGACATTTTCCCTTCCGTCTTCTTGCGATCTTAAATATTCATTTAATAATATCAAAGAGCCGCTCTCTTCAAAACTTCCCAGTATTTCAAGCAACTTTGTCTTTCGCACTTCCCAGTTGTACTCGTGCCGCTCCCTCTTCAAAGAACGGCGCACGATAAGTTCTGCAGGACCGGAAAATAACAAAACGGTACGAACCATGCCCGGAATATCCCCAATCGGCGGCACATCAATAATATGAAGATCAAACCATGCGCATAGCACGGTACCACGACCGGGCTTTGAATCAATATGCCAGCCGCCGCCGGATTGTTCTGCGGTTTGTACCAAAAACGGCAACCCCAGTCCTACTTTCCGGTGCGGATGCTTAATACCGCCGCTCATAAAAGGATCAAGCGCCTTTGAAAACACCTCTTTACTCATACCTTTGCCGTCATCCTTCACGGTAAACCGAAACTCGCTATTCGTTTCTGAAATACTAAGATCAACTAAACCAGCACCGGCTTCACATGAATTCTGAGTAATATCTGTAACAAGATCACTGAGTGTAAAGTGCATAAAACGACAGGATGGTCCTTCCCCTTCCCTTTACTCTGCCGGCGTAGACGCCGTGTCCTTCGGTTTATCGTAGTATTGAGCAATAATTCCCGGCAGCTGGTCTTTAGTGAGTTTGCCGTAGGTGTCACTGCCGATAGTCATTACCGGCGCAAGCCCGCAACAACCAATACAACGTACCGGATCCACTGAAAAAAGCCCGTCTTCTGTAACTTCGTCTTCAGCTATGTTCAAAATCGTCCGCACTTCGTCAATCAAGTCCTGCCCGCCTTTTAAGTAGCAAGCAGTGCCAAGACATACCGAAATCTTATACTTCCCGGGCTTAGTCGTCTTAAAAAAATGGTAAAACGTAATAACCCCGTATATCCGCGCCAGTGGAATACCGGTTAAATACGATAACTTTTCCGCAGACGGGCGTGAAATATACCCAAAAGTCTCTTGCGTTTTGTGCAGGATCATAATTAAACTACCCGGCTTTGTTTTCCATTCATCAATAAATGCGATAAGTTCTCGAGGAAATTCTACCGCTTCCTCAACTAAACTAATGCTATCCGTTGCCATTGATACCTCCATGAAAAAAATTTATAAGGTCTTGAACTGGAGACTTTTCTCAAGAAAAGAACTCCTTTAATGATTAGCATAACTATATAACAAGAACTGCTATTTGTCTATTAACTTCTTAAAAAAGTTTTTCCTAATCCAAAAGAGAGCATTGCACAAAGCTCCATGATAAACTATAATGCCATTCATGGCTGGACCGGTAGGGCTAAGGGCGCAGCCGCTTTTAGCTGCATATCTTATTATAGTTGTCTCAACCGCCTTTCTGTTTGCAGAGCTTGAACCCATCCGCTCCTGCGGCTGGGAGTTTTCCGCTCCGATTTCAAAGGCTTATTACTATACTACCTTAGCCAACACGGTTGACTGTGTGGTCCGCCAAAATACCTTTCAAAACAGCTTCTATTACCTGCGCTTTTTTATCCTCTTTAGCTTATCCGGTATCACAACAGTTTTTTTGCAATCACTCCTCTTGAGAAAGAGGCAAACACATTCCACCAATATAAAACATTGCATCCTTTTGAAACTCCGAATCTGATGCAAAGCTCCTCTTGATTTTTTGCAGTGCTTTTCTCGTTTTTGTTTTCAAGTGGTAAAAACCACGCTAGGAGCTTTATGAAGGAGTATCACTTTATGGATAAAAGGCAGAATATTTTGGGTATTAGCATGGGATTATGCGGTGTTATAGGATTAGCGGTTGTGCCTGTTGAAACGTATTTTACAGACAAAGCAGCGGGCGCTAAAAATAAAGAATGGACAGACATTTTGGGAGATAACAATGATCTTGGCTGATGTTTTTGATAAGCGGCTTATAAAGCTGAACCTTGAAGGGACCGACAAGGCTACGGTATTTGAAGAATTGGTAGGGGCAATATCGACTGTTAAGCCTGAATTAAACAGCGAAAAGATGCTTTTGGCACTGCATGAGCGTGAAGCGAAGATGGATACATCCGTAGCCCCCGGCATAGCGATTCCTCACGGCTATTTTCACGACCTAAAAGGCATAATCGGTGCGCTTGGTTTTTCCCCTAACGGCATAGATTACGGGGCGCCTGATGAAGAACCCGTTCATCTTGTGGTTATGCTTCTCCTTGGTGAAGGGGAGCATGAACGGCACCTGAAAGTTTTAAGTCAGGTTTTAACACTGATACAATCCGGCGCTCTATCACAGATCAGGAATTTTCCCAGTCCTCAAACAGTCTACGACATTCTATGCAGTACCGGCTCTTTCTAAGAGCCCACAGGCATAGCCTGTTTCAAAGCAGCCGCAGGCTGTTTCAAAGGTTTTTGTATCGGGAATAGAGTACGGCTTTTTGCCTGCAAGAAACGGGAGAGGTCTGACCTGTTTTTGGGTCGGAGGTCTGACCTGATTTTGGGTTGGAGGTCTGACCTGTTTTTTGGGTTGGAGGTCTGACCTGTTTTTGGGGTCGGAGGTCTGACCTGATTTGGGGGTCGGAGGTCTGACCTGATTTGGGGGTCGGAGGTCTCAGCCGCAGGCTGTTTCAAAGCAGGCCAGCCTGTTTCAAAGGTTTTTGTATCAGGAATAGAGTACGGCTTTTTGCCTGCAAGAAGCGGGAGAGGACTGGCCTGCTTTTGGGTTGGAGGACTGGCCTGCTTTTGGGTTGGAGGACTGGCCTGCTTTTGGGTTGGAGGACTGGCCTGCTTTTGGGTTGGAGGACTGGCCTGCTTTTGGGTTGGAGGTCTGACCTGTTTTTGGGCTAGAGGTCTGACCTGTTTTTTGGGGTCGGAGGACTGACCTGATTTTGGGGTTGGAGGTCTGACCTGATTTTGGGTTGGAGGTCTGACCTGTTTTTGGGCTAGAGGACTGGCCTGCTTTTGGGTTGGAGGTCTGACCTGTTTTTGGGCTAGAGGTCTGACCTGTTTTTGGATCGGAGGTCTCAGCCACAGGCTGTTTCTAAGGTTGTTGTATCAAAGGTGGCGTACGGCTTTTTGCCTGCAAGAAACAAGGTGAGGTCTGACCTGATTTTG
>JAITAM010000217.1 GCA_031284085.1 Spirochaetaceae bacterium | reverse complement strand
GGACATTTACGTTCCTAATACTGAAGCCTATCTTCAAGCCGATGAAACGACGACAGGATGGACGGCGGAACTTAAAGCCGTCATTAAACCCTTGCCGGAACGGTAAGAGTAGCGTATAGTATAAAAAGGCAGCCTTAAATAACGGCTGCCTTTTACAAATTGATGGATACTACAATAGCATTACTTTTTTTAGGCATTTTGATTGTTTTTTCGGCGTTTTTTTCGGCGGCTGAGATGGCTTTTTCAACATTAAACCGAATAAAACTAAAAAACATGGCTGCCGGCGGCGATAAAAGAGCCATCCGCACGCTCAAACTTGCCGAACACTACGATAAACTCTTATCCACAGTGCTTATCGGCAATAATATCGTCAATATTGCATCATCTGCTCTCTGTACAGTCCTGTTGGTCAGCCTTTTCGGCAGCAAAGGTGCAAGCTTAGCCACAATCATAATGACCGTGGCTATTTTACTCTTTGGAGAAATATCACCCAAAACTTTGGCTAAAGAGTCTCCTGAACAAGTCGCTCTTTTTTTTACGCCGTTTCTCCAGTTTTTTGTCGTTATTTTAAGCCCGCTTAACATACTTGCCGGCTTCTGGCGCATCTGTATCATCCGGCTCTTCAGAGTAAAAAGCAACCGTTCCATCACCGAAGCCGAATTATTGACCTTTGTTGAAGAGGCGCGGCAGGACGGCGGCATCAACGAAAATGAAGAACAGATGATCCGGCGCACCATAGAGTTTGACGAGGTAACTGCCGGCGACATCCTTACTCCCAGAATAGATGTAGATGCTCTTTCAATAAAGGACCCGCCTTCGGTTATTGAAAAGAAATTCCGCGATACCGGCTTTTCACGGCTCCCGGTTTATAACGAGTCTATTGACGATATTATCGGAGTCCTTTTACTGAAAGACTTCTTTTGTATAAAGAAGCCGGTAACTGATCTCATAAAGCCGACTATTTTCATTACAAAGACAATCAAGATTGCCAAGCTGCTCGTCATGCTCCAAGAAAAAAAATGCCATTTGGCTGTGGTAGTTGACGAATTTGGCGGAACCGTAGGGATTGTAACGGTTGAGGATATTATTGAAGAGCTGGTCGGTGAAATCTGGGATGAACATGATGAGATCGTTGAGCCGGTAACAAAAATCACGGAAAACCACTACCGGATTCGAGGAAGCACCAGCCTCGAAGAGATAGAGGAACTCTTTCCCGGTATACTGCCGGATTACGACTACAACAGCACAACCGTCGGCGGCTGGGTCATGGAACAATCCGGCGGTATTCCTAAAGAAGGCGATAGCTTCCAGCTCAACACTGTAGTACTTACCGTTTCAAAAGTTGTTCACAGGCGGGTTTTAGAGTTGGTGCTTTCGCCGGCAGCTAAAAAACAATAAGAGGCCCCCTCGTGTAGGCCCCTTTTAACTTTTTCCTTGCACATTCTTATTGCTGTTGTTATACTATTTTTTATGATTGGATTTCTAATAAAAAAAACATTTTACGATTCTTGGGATAATTTACTGAAAATAGTCCTTATGAACCTTGGTTTTATCATTTGTGCTATGGTCCCTATTTTTATTCCCCCCCTCTTGGAGGGCGTGCCGGTTTTGGGCTTTATTATGTTGTTTATCGGTATTGCATTGTGCTGTGTGTACCTGTCAACAGTTGCCCTTTCGCTTAAATCAATATCAGACTACAGCTTTTTGGGCTTCGTGGAGTTTTTTGGTAACGTAAAACACGCTTTGCCCGCCGGCTTGGTCTTAGGTTGCTTCGTATTTATAGCATGGCTTCTCATTGATATTGCCATACCTTTCTATCTTTCAATGAATTCTCTCGTGGGCCTCTTCCTTGCAGCCGTCATTTTTTGGACTATGGCAATAGGCTTTTTTTCATTGCAATTCTTTTTTGCCATCCATTTTCGGCTTAATGGCAGTATCTTAAAAAGCTTAAAAAAATGTTTCATTATCTTTTTTGATAACTCGTTTTTTTGCATTTTTTCCTTTGTTTATAATGTACTATGCTTGGCAGTTTCTGTTTTGTTAGCTTTTCTCATGCCCGGACCGGCAGGGCTTTTACTGTTTTTAGATGAAGCGTTCCGACTGCGCCTGCTTAAATACGATTTCCTTGAAGAAAATCCTGATGTTCCCCGAAAAAAGATCCCTTGGGACACTCTTTTAATTGATGAGC
This sequence comes from Spirochaetaceae bacterium, assembly GCA_031284085.1. GTDB lineage: Bacteria > Spirochaetota > Spirochaetia > Treponematales > Breznakiellaceae > BOBG01. The sequence goes on along the minus strand of JAITAM010000217.1, from coordinate 3,830 downwards.
GGGAAAGAACCGGGACCCGCTCTCTAAAGAATTTCATTTTCCCTTGGAAGGACTAACGTATATGGCCATAGTCATTAACGGAAAAGCAATCGCACAAAGTATACGAGATGATCTGACGGTAAAAGTTACAAAACTTAAAGAAAAAGGAATTACGCCGACCTTAGCGGTAATTTTAGTGGGAGAGGATCCGGCGAGCTTGTCTTATATTACCGGCAAGGAAAAAGCCCTTGCGCAGACCGGCATGGAAAGCCGCGAAAGAAGGCTGCCGGCGGATAGCTCCGAAGCGCAGCTCTTGCAGCTCATTGCCGGTTTTAACACGGACCCTTCCATACACGGTATATTAGTACAACTGCCTCTGCCGGCGCATATAAATACAGAACGGGTGATTTGCGCTATTGATCCGGCAAAAGACGTCGACGGGTTTCACCCTATGTCTGTGGGAAATGCAGTTTTAGACCGCGCCGGTTTCATTCCCTGTACTCCGCAGGGCATTGTAGTTCTATTGCAAGAATCGCAGATTCCAATAGCCGGCGCCGATCTTGTCATCGTGGGGCGTTCCAACCTAGTCGGGAAGCCTTTGGCAAACCTCCTTTCACGCCGCAGCTTAAACGCCACAGTAACGCTCTGCCACACCGGCACGCGGGACCTTGCCGCTCATACCCGAAGGGCAGACATTTTGATAGCCGCCATAGGGAAGCCGCGTTTCATTACCGCCGATATGGTGCGCTCAGGCGCTGTGGTGGTGGATGTCGGCGTAAACCGAGTGCCTGATATACATGCCAAAAACGGTTACCGCCTCTGCGGAGATGTGGATTATGAGCCGGTAGGAGAGAAAGCCTCGCATATTACGCCGGTGCCGGGCGGAGTAGGCCCTTTAACTATAACGATGCTCCTCAAAAACGTGATAGATGCAGCGGCAGCTTTAGCGGAAACCTGATAGTACTTTTCAAAAAAGCGAATCACTTGCGCCGTTACAAGCGGCAGCCTAAAGGCAAAGGGTGCAGGGGCATAAACGTAGTGGAGGTTCACTCTAGGTCGTAGTGGAGGTTCATTTTAATAAGGATGGGACGGATCGCACGAAGCCCGCAGTTCATCGGTGCAGGCCAGCCTGTTCCGCTAGGCGCTGACTAGAGGGTGATCAGGATCTGAAGTATGAGAGCTTAGCCGCTGGCCTAGTGGGTAGGCTGGGAAAGGGACAGACCTTCAGCAACCCGAAACAGGCTGGCGAAGGCTGTGTCAAATTGAGTTTTTAAGAGGTTGTTATGAAATTTACTAACGGGTATTGGCTTGTAAAAGAAGGCGTAGAGCCTCATTTTGCTGCAACCGCGGTGGAAGCGCAAAAAGACGGTGATGAACTTGTCGTTTACGCTCCCGATAAGCCTATACGCACACGCGGGGATACGCTTAATACGCCTGAACTTACCATTCGGTATTCAAGTCCTATGAAAAACATTATCCGTGTGAGCATTACGCATTTTAAGGGGCAGATTGACAATGCTCCGCACTTTGACTTGAACAGAGACGATGCTTTCCATGGGGAAATTACCGTCAATGCTGGTGAAGCGGTATTTAGCGCCGGTGATTTGTCGGTGCATGTTCCGCTAGGCACATTCTGGAATACTAGTTTCCAAGCCGGCGGAAAAATAATCACGCAATGCCAAGCAAAATCTACCGCATTTATGATAAGCCGCAGAACCGACAGGTTCCTTGAGGATCCGCTAACGGCCTTCCCTTATGGAGACAAAAGACCGCCTGCCGGCGCCTTTGTAAAGGAAGAATTGTCGCTTGGGGTAGGCGAGTATGTGTATGGTTTTGGCGAACGCTTTGGCCCTTTTATAAAAAACGGACAAAGCATTGATATATGGAACGCCGATGCCGGCACCGCAAGCGACCAAGGCTATAAAAATATACCGTTCTATCTAACGAACAAAGGTTACGGTGTCTTTGTCAATAGTACCGGCAATGTCCAGTTTGAAGCGGCGACTGAAAAAACTTCACGAGTGCAGTTCAGTGCGGCCGGGGAAACGCTTGAATATTTTGTTATATACGGGCCGTCGCCGAAGCAGGTTTTGGAGCGCTACACAGCCTTGACCGGTCGTCCTCCGCTCCTTGATGAGAGTACCTTTGGATTGTGGCTGTCCACGAGCTTTACCACGCCTTATGACGAAGAAACCGTGATGAACTTTATTGACGGCATGGCGCAGCGAGGTATTGCGCTTGATGTTTTCCACTTTGATTGTTTCTGGATGAAGGGGTTTCATTGGACGGACTTTTGTTGGGATGATAAAATCTTTCCGGATCCGGCTGCTATGATACGGCGGATCAAGGCAAAAGGCTTAAAAGTTTCCGTCTGGATCAACTCGTACATAGCCCAGCGTTCAAGGCTCTTTGAAGAGGGGTGGCAGAAAGGCTATTTTCTCAAGAAAAAAGATGGGTCGGTGTATCAAACGGATATGTGGCAAGCTGGTATGGCAATAGTCGACTTTACCAATCCTGCCGCCGCATTGTGGTATACAGAAAAGCTGGGTGAGGTTCTTGACCACGGTGTCGATTTTATTAAAACTGACTTCGGCGAGCGCATCCCTTTAGATGCGCTTTACTACGACGGCAAAGACCCGATTGCGATGCACAATTACTACACTTACTTGTATAATAAAACGGTTTTTGAGTTTCTTGAACGCAAGAAAGGGAAAGGTAAGGCGTGTCTTTTTGCACGATCGGCTACAGTCGGCTCGCAAAAGTTTCCGTTGCATTGGGGCGGTGATTGTGAATCGACTTTTGAAGCTATGGCGGAGACCTTGCGCGGCGGTCTTTCACTGTGCCTTTCCGGTTTTAGTTTTTGGAGTCATGATATTGGAGGCTTTGAAGGCACGCCGGACGCAGCATTGTTTAAGCGGTGGTTGGCCTTTGGGCTTTTATCTTCGCACAGCAGGCTTCACGGTAGTAATTCTTACCGGGTCCCATGGAATATTGATGAAGAGTCGGTTTCAGTCTGTAAATTCTTTGTTGAGCTGAAAAAGAGTTTGCTGCCATATTTACTTGAGACTCAGAAAGAGGCGCATGAAAAAGGTATCCCGATACTTCGTGCTATGATGCTTGAGTTTCCTGATGATCCGGTTTGTCCCTTTCTTGACAGACAGTATATGTTGGGGCCGGATATTGTCGTAGCGCCGGTTTTTAGTGCTGATAACACGGTGGAATACTATCTTCCAGCCGGTAAATGGACGCACTTGATTGATAAACGCATAGAGAGCGGCGGCAAATGGATTAAAGAAAGTTACGGTTTTTTAAGTATACCTATTTGGAAATATAACAGATAAGCAGCGTCTAGGAAGAGGATTTGCTCCTCTTCCCTTCCCACCCTGATCTCTTCAGATCAGAAAAAACATATAATGATTAAAGACAGATTAAAGCAAAGCAGGGTGTTTCATTCGGATGCAGTGGGTTGCCACATTTTGGTATAGTATTTGTTAATATCCCAATGCTTTCATAAGAATATCAGCTGTGGCTGCAAGCTTATCCTTGAGATACTCAGGATCATTGATCTTCTGCTTAAGCTCAGCTATACGATCAGCACGGACATCCTCTGTAGAGGTTACAATTTCGCTGACACGGTAGTATTCAGCTTTCTCTAAAGATTCTTGTGATATAGCTATAGAGTCGTTACCGGTAGCTTGCTCAAATGCACCGGCTTTTCCTTTTTTTCCTATTGGTTGATATTGGTCAACGAAACCTACGCCATGGATTGTCATATTCTTACCTCTTTTCTAGTTATCGACAGTCTTATATACAAGCTAAAGAATCATCCGGCTTGTATTGCCGGATTAAAA
>JAITAM010000160.1 GCA_031284085.1 Spirochaetaceae bacterium | reverse complement strand
GTCTCCACACTATGCGGTGGAAGCTCTCCTCCTAGCCCAAAGGGTCAGACCTCAGGCGGCTTTTTACAAGCAGAAAGCCGTACGCCGTTCCCGATAGAACAACCTTTGAAACAAAGCTGGCGGGCTGTTGACCAAGTGATCCTCTCTATACTATTTTTAAGAAAAACTATATCGCACCTCAGGCAGGTGCGGCGAAACGAAACGAACAAATAAAAATAAAAGAGTACATTTTTTAAGACAATATTACTATTATATAGATACAAGGCGGATTAGTAATGACTAAAAACAAGATACGCAGCACAACGGTTATTGCGGTACGAAAAGACGGTAAAGTAGCAATGGCCGGTGATGGACAAGTAACAATGGGCGAGACGGTAATGAAAAACAATGCCCGCAAGGTACGCCGTCTCATGAATGATACCGTATTATGCGGTTTTGCCGGTGCAACCGCTGATGCGTTTACTTTGTTCGATCGGTTTGAAGCTAAACTCAAAGAGTACTCAGGTGATCTGCTGAGAGCGGCTGTTGAATTGGTAAAGGATTGGCGCACGGATAAAACTTTACGCCGGCTTGAAGCTTTGCTTTTAGTAGCGGATAAGCAGAAAACACTGCTTGTTTCCGGCACCGGTGATGTCGTTGAACCGGCATCCGATGCCCTTGCCATAGGTTCAGGTGGTAATTATGCTTATGCAGCGGCACTTGCCTTTTTGGAAGGGAGTAGTTTTTCTGCTCGTGAGATTGCTGAAAAAGCATTGCATATTGCCGGTACTATTTGCATTTATACTAATGAGCATATTACTGTGGAGGAATTGCAGTGAACGATAATGTATTGGAAAATACGCCGAAGCAAGAGCTTACACCTCGACAAATTGTCGCCGAGCTTGATAAGTATATCGTTGGACAAAAGAACGCAAAACGTGCTGTAGCTATTGCCCTGCGTAATAGGACGCGCAGACTCAAACTAGAAAATGATATGCGTGAAGACATTGCGCCTAAAAATATTTTGATGATAGGTCCCACCGGTGTTGGCAAGACAGAAATTGCACGCCGTCTTGCCAAACTGGCAGGTTCTCCTTTTATCAAAGTTGAAGCAACAAAGTACACAGAAGTCGGCTACGTGGGGCGTGATGTCGAATCGATGATACGCGACCTTATGGCTGCCGGTATTCTTATGGTCAAACAAGAAATGCAAGAAGCAGTTACCGTTGAGGCGGAAAAGCGCGCTGAGGAGATACTTTTAGATATGCTCCTGCCCGGCAGTAGAAAAAAACGGGGCAGTACACAAAAAGAACAGTCCGGTCCCATCGTAAAGCCGGTAGGGACATTTTCTCTTAATCCCGAGACGCCTGGCGCACCCGGCATTATGGGAGCTGCTATCCAAGTAGGTATTCCTAACAATATGTTTAACCATAGTCAGGACGATGAAGAGCAGTTTGATACTTCTTCTCAAGAAGAGAAGTATAGAGAGAATTCACCAATACGGGAAAAGTTCCGCAAGATGCTCCGTGAAGGACAAATGGAAGCAAGAATGGTAGAGCTTCTCGTTAAGCAGACTCCGCAATTCCCAACCTTTGAAATGATGGGGGGGAATTTTGAAGACCTTGAGTCGAGCCTTTCCGGTATTGCCGGTATGCTGGGCGGAGGAAACAAGAAGAAGAAGGAAGTAACCGTTGCTCGCGCACGAGAGATTTTAATTGCCGAAGAGCTTGAGAAACTTATTGATAGGGACAGGGTTAATGACGAAGCTAGACAGCGTGTAGAACAGTCCGGCATTGTGTTTATTGATGAAATAGACAAGATTGCAAGCGGCGGCACGCGTGGAAACGGCCCTGATGTTTCGCGTGAAGGGGTTCAGCGGGATATTCTTCCTATTGTAGAAGGCGCTACGGTCAACACTAAGTGGGGACCGGTTAATACCGAGCATATTCTGTTTATTGCTGCCGGTGCTTTTAATGTGAGCAAACCTTCTGATCTCATACCGGAATTGCAAGGACGCTTTCCTCTGCGGGTAGAACTTGACTTTCTTGGAAAAGACGATTTCTTGCGTATCCTAACCGAGCCGAAAAATGCCCTTACCAAGCAGTATGTAGAACTCTTAGGCACAGAAAACGTGGTAATTGAATTTGCTGACGAAGCAATTAACCGTATAGCCGAGCTTGCCGCAGAAGTGAATTCCCGTCTTGAAAATATTGGGGCGCGGCGTCTTCATACTATCATGGAAACTTTGCTGGAAGAGTTATCTTTTGATGCACCGGATATTGCGCCTGCAAAAATACCCATAACCGTATCCTATGTAAATGAAAAATTGAATAATTTGGTTATGGATCAGGATCTAGGACGGTATATTTTGTAAGATGAGATAGAGAGTTACTATATTCTATATTTTATAGTACCTTTCTATACTCTTTTTAATGCGGAAGACAAGATAACCGGGTATATTGTTGGAAACAACACGTATGGAGATACACCCTTTTTATGAATAGCCATGACTTATTTATTCGGCGCACCGCACCTATCCTTGGCGACTCTGCTGCTGAAGAGTTGTTTCAAAGTATCGATTCCCCAGAAAAATACGACAGTATCGCTGCATTCTTCCGAGGAGAATTTAGCGATACTGCTATGCACCTTGAGCCTGAAGATTGGTCTCTTATCTTGGAAACGGTAGAGCGAGTCTCAGGCGAGATGGACATTGACACCTTAACGGTGCTTATGGGTGATTTGCTCTCGCGTGGAATATTACAATAATTCCATGTCTTTCATTCTTTTATTCCTACACTTATGGTACTCATCATGCGATTGTGTCTTTATGCACGCCGACTTATTATAATACTTTGTTTTGAAACGCTGGTATCATGTCTATTATGGTCGCAATCTCTTGATACTAATAGAGATGCTCTTATAAATGAAAGTACTGCGCCTACCGAAGAAAAAGTAGAACTGGAACAGGATATATCTGCCTTTATTGGCTTAACTTTGAAAGAGTTAATCACCAAATTTGGTGTTCCTTATGAAGTGTATGCCTTACGAGGGCCGGAATCGTGGCAAGACGATGTGGTTTTTATCTATGAGCAGGGTGATTTTTATATTTACCGTGATCGAGTTTGGCAAGTAAGTATCAAAACTGCCTGTGATATTATAGTGGGGGATGATTGGAATACCGTTCAATTGCTTATGGGAACAGCGCAGTATAAATTTGACCGCTGTCTTATCTATTCCCTTCACGGTAGCGCATGGCCCCTTATGATCCGCTTTAACTTTGATGAAGCAAGTAATGTTTCTGCGATTTTTGTGTATAGACCAGATTTCTAATGGTATTCACCATAATTATATATTCTAAAGGCTGCCGCTTAAGGCAGCTCTTTTAATAAGGCTTGGGGAGAATTGTATGTCTAAGATTTGCCTTTGCTTAACGGGAAAGACGCTTGCTCATGACCTTGAAATCATCGAAAAGAATCGGAAATACGTTGATGTAGCGGAGCTTCGAGTGGACTGCTTGGATCCGGACGAACGATTCCGTATTAGGCGCTTTCCTGAAATGGCTGGCCTGCCGGTTATTTTGACTATTCGGCGGGAGAGCGACGGCGGCAAGTATCAAGGCGGAGAAGGCGCACGGATAAGCCTTTTGGCTCATGGACTTGCCAATGCGTTTACGGACCCGCGCCTTAATTTTGCCTACGTTGATTTGGAAGACTACCTTAATGTTCCGGCTCTTGAAGAGGCGGCACGGGTTTTTGGCACTAAGATAATCCGTTCTTATCATAACATCCACGGTACTGATGACGACATTGTAGAAAAGCTTAAAAGCCTATACCATGTTGGAGATGAATTAGCTAAGATTGCAGCGATGGCCAATTCTTTGTCCGATGTGCTCCGTATGTACCGCGCATCTCAAGAAATGACTGATATGAATAAAATCTTAATCTGCATGGGGCCGTTCGGTATTCCAAGCCGCATATTAGCAGACCGTTTCGGCTCGGAATTCTCATATACAACTATGGCAGGCCAATCCCTCGGAGCGCCAGGACAACTTGAGCCTAAAGAATTATCTGACCACTACTGTTTCAAAAGCATAAGCAATAAAACTAAAGTCTTTGGTATCACCGGTTTCCCGCTCAGAGCAACCTTTAGCCCGACCTTTTTTAATACTATATTCAAACTTGAAGACACCGATGCCGTGTATGTTCCATTCCCTACAGACAATGTTAAAACATTCTTGGAACTTGCGGAGGCCTTGAACGTATCCGGCGCATCGGTAACCATCCCGCACAAAACCGCTATCATACCGTACCTCGGTTCACAATCTGAGAGCGTCCAATCCATCGGCGCTTGCAATACTATTATTAGCGATCCTCGCGGTTGGATCGGAACCAACACCGACGCCTCTGGTTTTTCCGGCTCTCTGCTCAATTTCATTGGCAAAAAAAACTTAAAAGGGAAACGGGTAACTATAATCGGCGCGGGCGGAGCAGCTCATGCTGTTGCCGCTGAAGTATACCGGCTTGAAGCACGAGCCTTGATTGTCAACCGCACCGCGGTTAAAGCAAAGGAACTTGCCCTGCCTTACGGTTTTGCATGGGACGGATTGGATCACCACTGTGTTGAGCATATCAAAAAATATGCGGATATAATTATCCAAACCACTTCCGCCGGCATGGAACCTAATATCGGCGAGGACCCGTTTGCTTTGTACCAATTTTCCGGCAGAGAGGTTGTTATGGACTTGATATACACGCCGGAATGCACAGCGTTTTTGGATCGTGCCTCTCGTGCCGGTTGCCAGACCCTTAACGGCTACGATATGCTTATCCGACAAGCGCAAGCTCAGTACGAACTGTTCATGGGCAAAGAGTTCCCCTCTCACCTTTTATCGCGCTTTTGATACTCCAAGTCTCTTCCAAGCTTCGGTGCTGGCGTCCAAAGCGGCAGGCCGCCCTACTACACTGGCATAGGTAAGACTACTACATAGACATAAGTAAGACTGCTACACTGACATAGATAAGACTGCTACACTGACATAGGTAAGACTGCTACACAGACATAGGTAAGACTACTACATAGACATAGGTAAGACTGCTACATAGACATAGGTAAGACTACTATACTGGCATAAATAAGACTGCTACACCGGCATAGGTAAGACTGCTACATAGACATAGGTAAGACTGTTACATAGACATAAGTAAGACTGTTACATAGACATAAGTAAGACTGCTACACTGGCATAGGTAAGATTACCCATCCATGATGACTAGAGCTGAGTTGTCAACAACTATAATAGCTAAGTTGATGACAACTATAAGCCTGAGTTGCCATCAACTATAAGCCTGAGTTGTCGATAACTATAACGCTAAATTGCCATCAACTATAAGCCTGAGTTTCCGCTGATATAAGGCTGAAACGTTGGAAGAAATTGGCCTGTTTGATAGGGCACCGTAACGCAGAAAGCTATAGGGAGAATAAGCCTCTCCAATGGAACGTTTGGGGGACAGCAGCTTGCAGCAGCACTGCGTGTAGGTGGAAAAGCGGAGCCCAGCTCTCGAGGCGGCGCTGACACATTAAGGCAAATTGTGGCTGGTTATCTCGCTCATGCTGTGGTATAATTCGTTCCATGAGTGATAGCCCTATTCTTTTTTTAGACTCAGGCATAGGCGGGCTTGCGTATTATCGCTATTTCCACGCCCGCAACCCTGCAGAAACAATTATCTA
>JAITAM010000130.1 GCA_031284085.1 Spirochaetaceae bacterium | reverse complement strand
TCTACTCTCAGCTTTTGCGAATGTAAGTTACAACGCCTTCTCTGCGTGCAGGCGCAGTGAGCCCTTCCGCTTTTTTATACCCGAGGACAATACTGTTGAAAGGCGCATACCCTTCCGGCAGCCCCAAGCTCTCTATAATTTTCTTGCCTTGTTCGGTTTGACTTAGAACGGCTACCGCGCTAACCCAGCAAGAGCCGATTTGCAGCGCCTCGGCAGCTAACATTATATTTTGCGCCGCAACCGCACAGTCGCTGTTCGGCGCTATGGAGTTCACCGCTCCGGAAATAATAATCACCGTAGGCGCATGAAAAAACGCGTGAAATTGCTCATTTGAGCCAAGGTTCTGAAGAAACTCAATATCCATTGACCGATAGATTCTCTTCGCTTCCAAAGATATTTCATCAAGAACTCGTTGATTCTGCACTACCGTAAAATGCCACGCTTGTTTGCCCGCCGCAGACGGCGCATACATACCCGCTTCCACTATAAGATCAAGCTCTTCCTGCTTTATTTGTTCATCAGAAAAACTGCGGATACTGCGCCTGCTTTTGATTACCTTCATTACCTCATTCATAAACGACCTTCTATTGTGCTGGATTTGTGGGCGCTAGGCGTCCAATCAGACAGAGTGTACCGTGTCCCCATTTCTTTGTCAAACAGCTCAAGCAGTTACCGTTCTCCGTCTCGGATGGAAAACCGCCCCTCCCATGCCGCTTGAGCGCGCACCAAACCAAAAGGATTCTCCCTTCCCAAGAAGCTATTCCTGTGCTATGATCAGTTTCCTATGGCTGGCGATTATTTTGAAGTTGAAGATGTAGTAAAAAGTTATGATTCCGGTATTTTCAGGCGAATACTTTCCTACCTAAAGCCATACCGGAAGCTGGTGGCGCTGATTATCATCGCTTTAATGGTTTCAACGGTTGGCGAGTTGGTCTTGCCGATTATCCAACAAAAGGTGATAGACGAGGCGGTTTTAGCGCGCTTCTTAACCATACGGCTGGACAAGGCTCGTGCCGCTGCTATAAGCACGGCAGCTCAAGCGGAAATTGAAAGGCTTAAAGCCTTTCCCAAGTCCTACATCATTGATGCCTATCTTTTTGTACCGCAAAACTCAAAGTTAAGACTGCCCGCTCTTGTCGAGAATGAGCTTCAGGACGCAGGCGTTATTGAAACTGAGGCGTGGTATGTCTTTACTGTGGAGAATGGAGCGGATGATCCGTCTTATGCGGTTATAGAAGAGCATCCGGATTTGTTTATAACAAGTCCGCTTCCGCCTTCGTCCGATTATTATGCCGCCGCTATCAAACGAAGCGATCTGCAGGCGCTTGGAACGAATGTGATTGCGGCAGTGCGCCACGCGGATATTTCTTTTATTGTCCGCGGCGCTCTCTCGCTGCTGGTCATTTTGATCTTTGTCTTTATATGCACCTTTTTTCAAACATGGAATTCAAGTCTTGTAGGGCAGTACGTTATGAAGGATTTGCGTCTTGCCCTTTTCAAGAAAACCGCTTCGCAATCAACCGCCTTTCTCTCAAAGCATCCGGTCGGGCGCATCGTAACGCGGCTTACCGGCGATGTCGAAACCATCAATGAGTTCTTTACATCGGTACTCATTGCCTTTCTCAAGGATTTTTCGATTATGATCGGCGCTTTTATTACGCTCTTCATTCTATCGCCGCGGCTTGCCCTTGTTACCGCACTGACATTGCCCCCTGTGCTGCTCATCGCCACGATTAGCCGAACCAAAGCACGCGATGCCTTCCGCAACCAAAGAATAGCTTCCTCACGGGTCAACGCCTATATTTCCGAACGGCTTTCCGGCGTGCAGGTGGTGCAGTTGTTCCACGCCGAAAAAAAGAGCAGCCGTGAGTTCAATGAGCGCAATGCGGAATTGCTCAGAGCAAACTTGAGCGAAATGTACGTCTTTGCCGTATTCAGACCCACAGTCGAGTGGTTTTCTACCTTTACCACAGCGGTCGTTATTGCAGTCGGCAGCAACATGGTATTGAACTTGTCCCTTTCACTCGGTTCTCTTATCGCCTTTGTGAATCTGATTTCCATGTTTTACTTTCCGGTTACGGACATTGCAGAGAAATACACCATGCTGCAAAGTGCGATGGCAGGGGGCGAGCGTATTTTTGCTTTGCTTGACACAGAAGAATACATTCCCGACACCGGCACAAAAAACCTTGAGCGCCGGCAGACGCACGGCCATATTGTCTTTTCCGATGTACACTTTTCCTACAAAGCCGGCGAGGAGGTGCTTAAAGCCTTGAGTTTTACCGTGAAGCCGGGTGAGATGGCCGCCATTGTCGGCTATACCGGCGCAGGCAAAACGACAATTACCAATGTGCTGACACGGCTTTGGGATATTGATTCAGGGACAATTAGCCTTGACGGCAATCCAATTCAGAGTATACCGCTTGAGCAGTTGCGGCAGGCTGTGTTGCCGGTGCTGCAAGATGTGTTCCTCTTTGCCGGCACTGTAGCGGATAATATCCGTCTGGGCTTGCCGCTTTCAGATGAACAGGTTATGGAGGCGGCAAAGGCGGTTTATGCGGATGAGTTTATCAGATCGCTGCCTGAAGGCTACCAAACCAAGCTTTCGGAAGGGGCTGCGAACATATCTTCCGGACAGCGCCAACTGATCAGTTTTGCCCGTGTTATTGCTCATAATCCTGCAGTGGTTATTCTTGATGAGGCCACCAGCTCCATTGATACGGAGACGGAACGCCTTATCCAACTAGGCATGCAAAAGGTTCTTGCCGGTCGTAGTTCTATTGTCATTGCCCACAGGCTTTCTACCATACGTCATGCGGATCGGATACTGGTGCTTTCAGGCGGGACAATCATTGAAGAGGGCAAACATGATGAGCTTATCGCACGCAATGGTATCTATGCCAATCTATACCGCCTCCAATTCGGTGGAGACTAACAGCCGCAGGCTGCTTTAACCCGCCAGCAGGTTTCAACATTTCAGCACTGTATCAAAGGCAGCCGCACAGCTTCCTGCCTGCAGACCAGCCTATTTCTAGCTACGAAGCCCGAAGTCCGGTCTGGAATTAGGTCAGACCTCGTGCGGCTGCCTGTTTGTCCAGAATAGAACTCTCCGACAGAGCCAGAAATCAGGTCAGACCTCGTGCGGCTGCCTGTTTGTCCAGAATAGAACTCTCCGACAGAGCTGGAAATCAGATCAGACCTCATGCGGCTGCCTGTTTGTCCAGAATAGAATTCTCCGACACAGCCAGAAATCAGGTCAGACTTCGTGTGGCTGGGTGTTTGTCCAGAACAGAGCTCTCCGACAAAGCCGGAAATCAGGTCAGACCTAGCCTGAAGAAAAAAAAAGAGTAAAAAAAGAGCAGCTGACTAAAGCAAAATGCCATGTTTTCCCCGTTATCTATGTACCATGTCTTCGCATTATTCGCCACGAGGCCGTACTGATTTAGGCCTCACCTATTATATCTTCTCGGTAGTTAACCGTTTTCTTTTTGAACTCGATCCCGATAAGATGAAAGAGCTGTTCCTCGCTATAATTGAGGAAGCATTAACGGTAAAAGGTTTCAAATTCAAGCTTTGGAACTTTTGTATCATGTCTAACCATTTCCATTTTCTTATTACCCCAGCCGAAGGACAAAGTCTTTCTGA
>JAITAM010000107.1 GCA_031284085.1 Spirochaetaceae bacterium | reverse complement strand
TCGATCGGAACGATCAATATCTGAAAACCGTACAGAACCTGTTTCTTGCCATATATCCATAATGGAATTACTATACCACACTAATACTTTTCAGGCCAGCCTGTTCCTAAGCTTCGGTGCAAGCAGGGCAGGTCAGACCTTGATCTATATCTTTCTGGTTGCATTTGCGTGCGATCTTGTGGCAGATGGCTGGAGAGGAGGAAGCTATATCAGGCCGTCCTCAGTCAATGTGAGCAAGCAAAGCAAGCGAAGTGTAAAAAATATGCCGCACGATACTGATGTGGTAATGGAAGAGAAGATTGAGAGTTATCTTGGAAATGAGAGATACCTATTGTGGCATTTGAAACTTACAGTAAGGTTTTTGGTGCTGAAGCGGTGGAAAAGCCGTCTCTTGAAAGATCGCTTCTTATTCGATCTCTTTGCCGCAATGGGGACAGATCCGTTTAGTCCCTGGATTAGTTTCTTTCGGAGTCCCTTCCTGCGCGGCCTGCTCTTCCTTGCTTATGGCCTTGATAAAGCCTGAGCTGATGATCCCTGCGGGGAGGGCCACGAGGCCTATGCCTAAAAGAGCGATCACCCCGCTTAAAACCTTCCCAATATTGGTAATCGGATATACATCACCGTATCCAACTGTGGTGAGAGTTGCTATTGCCCACCAGAGGGTAGCGATGATATTGGGAAATTTGTCCGGCTGTGCGGTATTTTCTATATAGTACATCACCGAAGAAGCGAGCAAGAGCATTAAGCCGGTCATAAAGATAGTGGTGAGGATCTTTTCTTTTTCCCCTTTGAACACCTGAGCGATAAGCTCAACGGCGTTATTGTAGCGGTTTAGTTTGAAGATCCGAAGGAGCCGGAACAAACGCAGTATCCGCAGAATCCTGAGATCCACCCCTACGATAAAAGGCAAATAAAAAGGTAAGATGGCGCAGAGATCGATCACCGCCATAAAAGACGTGATATATCGGAGGTAAGGAAAGCGTGTGTCCGGATATTTGTAGGGAGCGGTCCAGACGCGTAAGGCATATTCCACGGTGAAAATCGCAATAGAGATGTACTCAAAGATGGTTAAGCCTTGTTTCAGTATGTCCGGCAGATCGTTAAAGGAACTGATAATCACCGCTGCAATGTTAAGCACAATGACAATGATGATCCCATAGTCAACTATAACGCTTGCCGTATCACCCGGCGTGCCTCGTTCAAGGATTTCAAAAATTCGTTTTCTCCGTATCATAAACGTTCTCCCGACTCTCGCGCCATGGAAGTTCTTTTAGGCGCTTGTGCTTTTCCTTGATCTTGTTCCAAGTATCCCGTAGACCCACAGTCCGGTTAGACACCGGCCTTTTTCTGCTCTTTTGCCCATGTGTCTCTAAGTCCCAGCGTTTTGTTGAAAACCGGTCGGCCATCGACACCGCAATCAAGGTCGCGGACAAAATAACCCAGACGTTCAAACTGGTAACGGTCACCGGAAACGGCTTTAGCAAGACACGGCTCCGCATAGGCATCCGGAATAAGTTCCAAAGAATGAGGATTTAGATTGTCAAGAAAGGTGGCGCCGGGCGCCGTTTCCATTGGTTTGTCCGCCTTGAACAGATAGTCATAGTGGCGCACTTCAATATGTATAGCGTGGGCGGCTGACAGCCAGTGTATGGTACTTTTTACTATGCGGTTATCCGGTGCATTACCGCCACGTGTTGCCGGATCATAGGTGCATCGCACCGCGGTTACGGCTTTGGTTTGCGGATCCGTGTCAAAACCGGTGCAGGTAACAATATAGCCATAGCGCAGCCGAACACTATTACCGGGGAAAAGCCTGAAATATTTCGGCGGCGGCGCCACGGCAAAATCATCCTGCTCTATCCACAGTTCTCGTGAAAATACCACGGTACGAGTGCCGGCACGTTCATCTTCCGGATTGTTGATTGCTTCCAACTCTTCAACTTTACCCGCTTCCCAGTTTTCAATGATGAGTTTAAGCGGGTTAAGCACCGTCATAACCCGCGGCGATGTTTTATTGAGGTCTTGACGGAGGCAGTATTCAAGAAAAGCTATGTCAACAGTGCTGTCGGTTTTGGCAATACCGATCTTGTCGACAAAAGTACGCAATGCCGTTGCGGTGTAACCTCGGCGGCGCAGTCCGGCTATGGTCGGCATACGAGGATCATCCCAGCCGCTCACGTACTTTTCTTGCACCAGCTTGAGAAGATAGCGCTTGGACAGAACCGTATGGGTTAAATTGAGCCGTGCAAACTCAATCTGCCGGGAAGGAAACACTTCAGCTTCACGGATAAACCAGTCGTAAAGGGGTCTATGAATCTCATATTCTAAAGAACATAAAGAATGGCTAATCCCTTCCTTTGCATCGGAAAGCGGGTGGGCAAAATCGTACATCGGATAAATACACCATGCGTTTTGGGTGCGATAGTGATAATCACGGCGTATCCTATACATAACCGGATCGCGCATGAGCAGGTTGGGATGCGCCATGTCTATCTTTGCTCGGAGCGTTTTTGCACCATCTGCAAAAGCACCTGCACGCATCCGGCCGAAAAGCTCAAGGTTTTCTTCTATACTGCGCTCCCGATACGGGCTATTACGACCCGGCGGTGTGTCGGTTATGTTGTTTTTATCCGCCACGGCGGTTCCCCGATATTCACGGATTTCTTCATCCGAAAGATCATCAATATAGGCATGGCCTTTTTTAATGATCTTTACTGCCAGCTCATACAGATACTCATAATAGTCCGAAGCGTAGTACTCGCGCTCTTCCCAATCGTAGCCCAGCCACTTGAGGTCGCGCTTAATCGCTTCAACATAAGAAATATCTTCTTTTTCCGGATTGGTGTCGTCAAAGCGAAGGTTGCACTTGCCGCCGAATTTCTCTGCCATAGAAAAATCAACATAACACGCCTTACAATGTCCAACGTGAAGCCAGCCGTTAGGCTCAGGCGGGAAACGGGTCAGCACCGAGCTGTACCTGCCGCTTGCAAGATCTTCTTTGATAAATTCACTGATAAAATCGGAGTAATCTTCTGCCATATCAAAATCCCTAAAAGTTAGTCAGATAGCAAAGGCCTATCAATAAAATAGCCCGCAAACTTTCATCATCCATCACCATATCCTCCCGCATGTGGGCAATTTGGCTGCCATACCACCAAAACAGCCCGATCTGATCATCAATACGGAATGTGTATTCGGTAAAATCATCCTTTCGGCTCTGGGCGCCAAAGAAAAGATAGGCAAGCTCTTCAAGAATAACCCCAAATTCCGCTACCGCTTTCTGATACGAATTCTGCTCGATCAATTCAATTAAACCGGGAATACGATCCTGAAGGTTTTCTTTGCGCTCTTCATCCACTTTTTCAACCCAGGTCTTCTGAATCAAAAGGCTTATGTTGTTTTGAAAATGTTCGAGCAAGCGCTCAATCGAAGCTTCTTTTTCATTCCCCGAAGCGGAATATAATCGCGCATAGTCGTTACCAATTCCTAAAAGATCGGCAAAAGCCATCCCTGCCTCTTTAAGAGATTGTCTGCCGCTCACTCCATTGCGTGGAAATAAGCGCTCCGCACAATCGCGATATTCTTCTGGAACTGCCTTACCGGTAGCAACTTTATCTAACGTTGTAGCATAAGAATACATGATCCTAACAATGTTAAAAAAAACGGATTGTGTCAAGCTTACGTTTAGTCGCGGGAGAGCCCTGCACCAATAGCTGTGGTATACTCGGCATCGGCAGGAAATTCAAAGGGGATGGCGTACATTTCGGTAATAGCTTGCAGCGTCCTCTTGCCTATAGGGTTATTGCTGCCGCTGCCTGTGATGAGAACACTGTTGCCGGTGCGCATCTTTGCGGCAAAAACCGAAAGCATACCAATAACTTGATAGACCATGTTTAGTATGCCGGCTGCAATGTCTTCATTTTTGACGGAATCAAGCATTTTCCCAAAATTAGACGCCGTTGATTTCTTGTTAAGAAAGCTAATATCCGCTTCCATAATATCTTCAAGCAAAAGATCAACGTTATCCAAGGTGCCGGATTCTGCCAGCGCTACAATCTCGTTGAAATTGGACATTGAGAGCAGCTTTTTTGCAAGGCCGAGTATGGTACCGCCGCCGACACCGGATCCTCCAAGGTGAATGATTTTATCATGGCGGGCTTCAATAATGGCGGTGCCGGTTCCGATGTTGGTGATGATAACATCGTCTTTTCCGGAAAGAAACATGCCTCCAACGCCAATCGCCGTTATTTCATCAACCTTTTGGGTTTCAATGCCGAAAAGGTCGTTCTTAATGGCGCTTGCCCCGGCGCCCGTAATCATAATCCTGTGGATTGCGCTCATTTTGATATTGTTTTCAACTATCATCTTCCCCAAAGCTCCGGTCGCCGATGTTACCGCATCTATCGCCCTTGTCTTGATTTTCCCGACGACCCGCCCTTCCTCAATGGATACCGCCTTGGTAATCGTACTCCCAATATCTATACCGATAATCATAATAAAACAGTGTATTACAAAAAAGAAAAGAGAAACAAGGAGGGGTAATTCGCTGCCCGCGCCAAGAATATCCGTAAGCAGTACAGGATAAGCCTTCGGGAGCTGCCTTTAGTCGATGGAAAACACGGCGCTTGCAGGCGCTACAGAGCCTCCCGCCGTCAAGACTATCCGCCCGCAGCTATCTCGTTACGGGCAGTCATCAGGCACAGCGCCCGCCGCTAATGCGATAAAGCCCGGATACGTTACGTCGGCAGCTTCCGTACCGATGATTTCAACGGGCGCCTTTGCACCAAGAGCTGCGGCGGCAAGCGCCATAACAATCCTGTGATCCTTTCGCCCGTCCACAATACCGCCTTCAAGAGAACCGGTGCCGTGAATGATAAGTGCATCAGGCCGTTCTTCACAGACAAGACCTAGTTTTCCCAGTTCCTGCATCATAACCGCAATGCGGTCGGTTTCTTTAATCCGAGCGTGGGCAACGTTGACAAGCGCAGTGCGCCCAACGGCAAAAGCGGCAACCGCGGCCATAGCGGGAAGCAAGTCCGGCGTGGCGTTGAGATCAAAAGTACCGGCGTGTAAAGGGCCGCTGCGGGAAATCGTTACCCGTGTTCTATCCCAAATGACGGTGCAGCCCATCTGTTCAAGCAGCGTGAAAATATACTTGTCCCCTTGACGATCATGCGGATCAAGGTAAAAAAGAGTAACCGGGCCGCCTGTAATTGCCGCCGCGCAGGCGGGAAAAGCTGCGGATGAAAAATCACCCGGCACCGTGCCGTTGAGCGGCTGGTAGTGCGCCCCGCCCGGAATATAAAACCACGAATAATCAAGGGCGGCTTTATAGTCTATGTTTTGCTGATTCAAGTAAGAAAGGGTAAGGTCAATGTACGGCTTCTCATTGAGAAACGGTATTTCAAGTTCGGTAGCGGTATCGACAGGCGACAGGGGAGCGGCAAGAAGCAATGCCGAGAGGTATTGGCTAGTCGGGCATGACAAAACAACGGAGCCGCCTTTCCATGGGCCGCGCACCGTGATTGGAACACAACCCTGCTCAGAGCTGACAGACACACCTAAACCGGAAAGGGCGTTAAGCAACGGCGCAGCGCTGCGCCGTTTTATCTGTTCGTCTCCGGTAAAAGCAATCGGTTCTGTACCTAAAGCGGCGAATGCAAGGGCTAGAAAGAGGGTTGTGCCTGAGTTGCCCACGTCAAGAACAGCAGGCGGAGATGCGTGCCGTCCGCGCCCTATGACGGTTAAGCGCTCGGATTCTTCGATAATTTTAGCGCCGAGTTCTGTGCATACTTTTATGCAAGAACGTATATCAAGGGAAGCGAGTGGGAAGTCTATGAATGAAGTTCCTTTGGTAAAAGTTGCCAACAAAAGCCTTCTAATGGTATGTGATTTAGATGCCGGAACGTGAATCGAACCTGAAAAGTGTCGTGGGGTAATAATGGTATTCATTGCAGTAGTATAGAAAGTATTGACATAATGTGCAACAGCCGCAGGTTGTTTCAACCCGCCAGCAGGCACGGCCTGTTTCAGAGGTTTTTGTATCGGGACAGGCACGGCCTGTTTCTAAGGTTTTTGTATCAGGAGAGGCGTACGGCTTTCTGCCCGCAAGGGGCGGGATAGGCTGTTTCAGAGGTTGTTGTATCAGGAATAGTGTCCCACTCCTTGCCTGCAAGGAGCGGGAGAGGCTCTTTCAAGCGGCTTGCGGGCCGTTCCCCGCGACTCAAAAGCCATCCCGAATGAGTCAAAAGCCGTCCCGAATGAGTCAAAAGCCATCCCGGATGAGTCAGAAGCCATCCCGAATGAGTCAGAAGCCATCCCGAATGAGTCAGAAGCCATCCCGAATGAGTCAGAAGCCATCCTCCGCAAAAACAGGTCAGACCTCACCTTGCTTCTTGCAGGCAAAAAGCCGTACGCCACCTTTGATACAAAAACCTTAGAAACAGCCTGCGGCTGAGACCTCTAGCCTTCCCTGCCGCCGGCACAGACCGACCTGCAAATAAAAGGGCATATACCACCGAAGAGGTATATGCCCTTTTACCAGTCAATCGGCTGGGAGGCCTGCACGAATTAACACCCTTCTAAAGCTGCTTACCCGCGCTGGTCAAGGCTTATCTCTACACGCCAGTTCTCTTCACCGGCGCTGATGACCGCGGCGTCATCTGAAACCTCGCCCCAGACAGCCTCTCGTGCCAATACTTCCGCAGCAGCAAAGCCGGAGAACCGATCCCATGCTGCTTTAAGCCGTGCCGAGCCGTTTACTTTAAGGCTAATCCGATTGCTGACTGCAAAACCAGCCTCTTTACGCAGGTTCTGCACCCCGCGGATAAGGTCCCGTATGTCCCCTTCTTCCAAAAGCTCATCGCTGATCTCGGTATCTAATGCAATGGTTAAGGTTCTTTCGTTTAGCACCTTGAAACCCGACTTCTCAATACGGCGAATATCGACTTTCTCTGTCGTGATATTCACCACCCGACCGTCAATGTCAAGCACGATGGCCTTCCCATCAAGGAGCGCACGGACATCGTCCTGTCCCAAAGCTTCAATAGCAGCCGCAGCAGCTTTCATGTCTTTCCCCAGTTCTTTACCGAGAATACGGAACTTGGCTTTGATTTCGTAGCGAACAAGTTCCTCTTCGTCATCGCGGAACACGACTTGCTTCACGTTAAGCTCTTCTCGTATGCTCTCTTCCATGCCCAAAAGAGCCTCTTTTTCGGCCGCATCGCGGGTGATTAACTCAACGGTACGTAACGGCTGGCGGACTTTGATGCCGTGCGCCGCACGTAAAGCCCTGCCCATAGACACCGCATGTTGCACGGCTGCCATCTGGTATTCCAATGCACGGTTGCGCCGCTCCTCATGTACTGAAGGGAAGTCCGCCAAGTGAACCGATTGCGGGTCCTGCGGCAGGCGGAGGTTCTGCCAGATTGCATCGGTCGTAAAAGGCATAAACGGGGCCGAGACGGTGATAAGCGTTTTGACCGCGCTGTAAAGCGACTGATAGGCTTGCACCTTGTCCGTGTCATTCTCTGATTTCCAGAACCGGCGCCTTGACCTTCTTATATACCAGTTGTTGAGCAGATCAATAAAGTCAAGTATAGGATCAATCGCCCGTGAGAGATCGTACGCATCAAGAGCCGTACCCACCTTTTCAACCAAGGTTTCGGCGGCCGATAGTATCCATTGATCAAGGGCGTTGGCCGGCTGTTCCGGCGCAGAGGAAGGCTCGATGCCGTCAATGTTCGCATAGGTAACAAAGAAACTGTAGGCGTTCCAGAGCGGAATGATAATAGATTTAAGCACTTCACGCACGGCCTCATCGCTGTAGCGCAGATCGTCGGCCTTTACTACGCTTGAATGTACCAGAAAGAGCCGCAGCGCATCCGCACCGAAACTATTGATAGCTTCCATAGGGTCGGTGTAATTGCGGAGGGATTTAGCCATCTTTTTGCCGTCCGCTGCAAGCACAAGGCCGGATACAATACAATGCTGAAAGGCCGGCTTTTTGAACAGAGCCGCCGCAAGTATAGTCAAGGTATAAAACCAGCCGCGGGTCTGATCGAGTCCTTCATTGATAAAATCCGCCGGAAAGTGCGCATCAAAGAACGCCTTATTCTCAAAAGGGTAATGGTTCTGAGCGTACGGCATGGCGCCGGACTCAAACCAACAATCAAGCACTTCCGGCACCCGCCTCATAGTAGAACCGCACGAACAAGGAATTGTAATCTCGTCAACAAAGTGTTTGTGCATATCCTTAGCTTCAACGCCTGAAAGCTCTTTAAGCTCCGCCCTGCTTCCAATACAGATCATCTTTCCACAGTCAGGACATTTCCATATCGGCAGCGGGTTGCCCCAATAGCGGTTCCGGCTTATAGCCCATTCCCGCGCGCCTTCAAGCCACTTTCCAAACCTGCCGGCCTTGATATGCTCCGGCACCCACGTAATTTGCTCATTTGCCGCAAGCATATCCTGTTTGATTTTCTGTACATCTACAAACCAGCTGTCGATTGCCCGATAAATAAGCGGATGCCCGCACCGCCAGCAGTGCGGATACGCATGGAGTATCTGTTCACGCCTGACAAGTTTCCCTTCAGCTTTAAGCCGGTCTATAATTGCCTTGTCAGCATCCTTTACAAAGATACCGGCATAGTCTTTCACTTCGGCAGTGAACCGACATTCGGCATCCACAGGACAGATAACCGGCACGCCGCTGCCTTTAAGCACCCGCTGATCATCCTCACCAAATCCGGGCGCCGTATGAACAATACCCGTGCCTTCTTCGGTTGAAACAAAATCACCCGCATACGTTCTGAACGCATAAGGCGCATCCTGAAAATAAGGAAAGAGCGGCTCGTATTCTATGCCGATAAGCGCCGAGCCGTTTTGCCTAGACAGAATAGTATAGTCTTTCGGGCTTTGGTAGTACGCTTCAAGCCGTGAGGCGGCAAGAATGTAGCGCTCGGAGCCGTCTTGCACCAAAGCGTATTCAATATCAGGTCCGACTGTTAAGGCAAGGTTTGAGGGCAATGTCCAAGGGGTTGTAGTCCACGCAAGAAAATAGGTAGAACCATCGGCAAGACCTGCAAGAGTTTCATTGAGAGGATTCGATGCAGCTTGTGTTCCCGCTCTGATGCCGGTTATCTTGAACCGTATCGTAATTGCCGGATCGTGTACATCTCTATATCCACCGAGGTTTAGCTCGTGATTAGACAAGACGGTAGCACACCGCGGGCAGTAAGGCAGTATGTAATGTCCTTCATACAAAAGGCTTTTCTCCCACAAGGACTTTATTATCCACCAGATGGTTTCCATGTAATCCGGTTCCATTGTCTTATAGTCCCGGTCAAAATCCACCCAGCGCCCAAGCCTTGTAATGACGTGCCGCCACTCATGGACATAGCGAAGCACGGATGCCCTGCAAGCCTCGTTAAAAGCGGCCACGCCATAACGTTCAATATCCGTTTTGGAATTAAGTCCCAGCTCTTTCTCCATGAGGTTCTCCACCGGCAGCCCGTGGCAATCCCAGCCGAAGCGGCGCTCGACTCTTTTTCCACGCATGGTCTTATAGCGTGGAATAATATCTTTTATGGTTGACGGCACAAAATGTCCGAAGTGCGGCATCCCTGTAGCAAAGGGAGGGCCGTCATAAAAAGAGAAATCATCAGCGCCTTCACGCTGTGCTACTGATTTTTCAAAGATATGGTGTTCTTGCCAAAAAGCTAATACTTCTTCTTCCAGTTTAGGAAAGTTGACCGCATGGTCCACAGGCTTATACATAAAAACTCCTTGTGTAGGAGTATATCTAAAGGCTTATAAAAAGTGAAGCAGGCCAGTCTGTCTCAAAGGTTCTTGTATTGGGGGCGCCGTACGGCTTTTTGCCTGATAGCAGGCACAGCCTGTTTCAAAACTGTGGAAGCTCTCCTCCAAGCCAAAGGGGTAAGCAGGCCAGCCTGTTTCAAAGGTTCTTGTATCGAGGGCGCCGTACGGCTTTTTGCCTGATAGCAGGCACAACCTGTTTCAAAACTGTGGAAGCTCTCCTCCAAGCCAAAGGGGTCAGACCTCATCAGGATCTGGCAGGC
>JAITAM010000013.1 GCA_031284085.1 Spirochaetaceae bacterium | reverse complement strand
GTTGTGAGGTCTGACCCCTGTTTTTGCCGGAGTATCCTGATTGCGCTTTGTTATTTGTCATTTCAACGCTCTTCATCGGACATAGTTTCCTGCAAATGCCGCAGCCGGCGCAATTCCACTCTATATTATAGCTTCTAACAAAGAAAGGTTGTGAGGTCTGACCTGCTAACTCTTTACAGTCAGCTTCAGGATCTGTGTGCCTTCCAAAGCCGGTGCAACTCCCACTTACGTTGTAGCTTCTAACAAAGAAAGGTTGTGAGGTCTGACCCCTGTTTTTGCCGGAGTATCCTGATTGCGCTTTGTTATTTGTCATTTCAACGCTCTTCATCGGGCATAGTTTCTCGCAAATGCCAAAGCCGGCGCAATTCCCATCTACACTGTAGCTTCTAACAAAGAAAGACTGTGAGGTCTGACCTGCCACCTCTTTATACTCAGCTTCAGGAGCTGTGTGCCTTCCAAAGCCGGTGCAATTCCCACTTGCATTGTAGCTTCTAGCAAGGTTTGAAAGGTCTTTATAAGGCAGCGGGCGCATATAGGCCTGTTATGTGCAGTTGTGCCATTTGCCCAGCGTTCTATTGTTTGCTTTTTCTATCAGTTCATCCTCTTCTACGGGTTGAAATATTTTTATATATTTATCCATTTCTTCTTTTGGTATTGTAAAAACTCCTTCAGGTAATTCTTTATTCCGTTCCTCAAGCCTTTTATATAATTCTTCCTTTGGTATATCCATATAATGAATTGTAAAATTTACACCCAGCTCTTTTGCTTTGTTTCTAAAGTATATTCTTTCTGCTTTTCCCCAAAAACCAAAGTCTAATATAACGTCTATGCCAAGAGATAATACACGTTTAGCTATTTCCCATTGAATTTCTTCAACATTTTCATGGTTTTTGTCATGTTCTTTTTCCATTGTATCATCGCCAAATAATCTTAAACACCATTTGTCAGGTGTTAACAATAAGGCATTATATTCTTTTTCCAGTATTTTTGCTTTTGTAGTTTTGCCGCTGCAAGGCAAACCAACCATTAAATGAAGTGTATTCATTATATCTCCTCTCCTAATTTTATCTATATGTTGTTTTTTTGGAATTATTTCCACTTTATACGGTATAATCACCTTCTTTTATGCGTCCCGTGTTAGCTAGTCTACTGTACCGTTCGTTGTTTGCTCTAGCCAATTCGCAGTGGCTTTCACAAAAAGCCCGACATTGCCCAGTTGACAATGGTTTTGCGCCGTCTTCTTGCGGGTAAAGCGATATACAATGCTCTTCCTGTCGTTTCTTTCAGGCAAAAAGCCGCACTCCGCTTTGGATACCAGCATAGAGAACTTAAAACAGTCTAGCCTGAAACAGGTCAGACCTTATCTTGTTTCTTTCGAGCGAAAAGCTGTACTCAGCCTTTGGTACAGTACCGAAATTTTGAAACCCGCTGGCGGGAAAAAGCTGTACTCCGCTTTGGATACCAGCATAGAGAACTTAAAGCAGGCTGGCGGGAAACAGGTCAGACCTTATCTTGTTTCTTTCGAGCAAAAAGCCGTACTCAGTCTTTGATACAGTACCGAAATTTTGAAATCCGCTGGCGGGAAAAAGCTGTACTCCGCTTTGGATACCAGCATAGAGAACTTAAAACAGGCTGGCGTGAAACAGGTCAGACCTTATCTTGTTTCTTTCAAGCAAAAAGCCGTACTCAGCCTTTGATACAGTACCGAAATTTCGAAACCCGCTGGCGGGAAAAAGCTGTACTCTGCTTTGGATACCAGCACAGAGAACTTAAAACAGTCTAGCCTGAAACAGGTCAGACCTTATCTTGTTTCTTTCGAGCAAAAAGCCGTACTCAGCCTTTGATACAGTACCGAAATTTTGAAACCCGCTGGCGGGAAAAAGCTGTACTCCGCTTTGGATACCAGCACAGAGAACTTAAAATAGGCTGGCCTGCTGGTCTGTGCTTGTACTTTTCTGATACCGGTTGTATACTCCATTGTATGGACCTTACAAATATTGCAGAACTCTTTCCGGCATATTTTACCGCGGAACAACGGGCGCAGGCGCAGACTTTGTTCTTGAAACAAGTTTCTTTGGAAGCACACCGGTTTTATGCCGGCAAAATGCAGACGCTGCCTAAATGTACTGTAGATGGATTGCCGTGGTTTAATGTGTGGTATACGCCGGGTGTGTCCGCTGTTTCAACAACGATACGGACTGATAACGAGGCGTCCTTTACCCTGTCTAATCGTGGAAACCTCGTTGCCGTGGTTTCCGATTCCACCCGTGTTCTTGGCGACGGTGATTGCACGCCGTCGGGCGGACTTGGTGTTATGGAAGGCAAAGCCCTCTTGATGAAATACCTAGGCGGCATAGACGCAGTTGCTTTGTGCATCAACTCAAAGGGAAAAGACGGCACGCCTCAGGCGGATAAGCTCATAGACGCAGTTCAAATGCTCCAACCTTCATTCGGCGCTATCAATTTGGAGGATATTAGCCAGCCGAATTGTTATCGGGTTTTAGATACGCTGCGTGAAACGTGCGATATTCCAGTCTGGCATGATGATGCTCAAGGCACGGCGTGCATTAGTCTTGCAGCCTTGCTCAATGCACTTTACCTTGCCGATAAACAGCTCCCCGATGCCAAAATCGTGTTCTTAGGAGCCGGCGCCGCCAATACGAGTATTGCCCGCTTTATTATCAATGACGGCGGCGATCCGGCAAAGCTTGTGCTGTTTGATATTCACGGAGCGCTTCACAGCGGCCGCAGTGATTTGAAAAACAATCCGGCGTTCTATCGGCAATGGGAACTGTGCAAAAAGACCAATCCAACCGGCATTAGTCGTATTGAAGATGCCGTACGAGGAGCTGATGTGCTTATTGCTCTTTCTGCGCCCGGCCCCGGAACGGTTAAGCCTGAGTGGATACGGCTTATGGCGCAAAAAGCCATTGTCTTTGCCTGCGCTAATCCGGTGCCGGAGATATGGCCGTCCTGTGCAAAGGAAGCCGGCGCTTTTATTGTTGCAACCGGTCGTGGTGATTTTCCCAATCAAGTTAATAACTCCGTGTGTTTTCCCGGTATACTTAAAGGCGCGCTCTTGGTTCGCTCGCGCAAAATTACCGACCGAATGGCCATCCGCTGTGCTCATAGCATTGCTGATTTTTCACGGCGGCGCGGGATAAATCCGGATAATATCATAGCACGGATGGATGAAACGGATGTTTTTGCAAGCGAAGCTGCCGACGTGGGAATACAGGCTATTGAAGAAGGGGTTGCTCGGCTAAAGCTCTCATGGGATGAGCTTTATCAAAAGGCGCACTCGGACGCACAGGCAGCCCGTGCGCTGACAACCGATCTGAGCCGGCTGGGTTATACTAAGCAGTTTCCATCTGAGATTTTTGACAAAGCGCTGGCAGCGGCGATTACGGCGGTGAACGCCATACCGCCTTTGCATGTATGAGGCCAAAGAATGTTTACCGTTGTTCCCTGTGCAGCCGGTTGCGGGCGCGCTGCCATTAGCGGCTCTGTCTTGTGTGCTGTTCACGTTGTAAAACCCTCATTAGAAGCCGCTCGTATTGCCGAGTTTATAAGACAACAAGAACAGATCGTTAATCTTAACGCCGCCGGCTTGAATTTTGTTGAAGAAGATTTTTCGGGGCGCTCTTTTTACGGCTGTAATTTTAAGGGAGCGTCATTTGCCCAGTGCAAATTTGTTAAAAGCACCATGCGCCTTGTGTTTTTTGATTTTGCCCGCTTTTTTCACTGTGATCTTTCTGAAAGTGATGCACAGTTTTTGTCTTTCGGCGGCTCAGAGCTGTATAGCTGTACCTTTGAGAATTCAAATCAGCCGCATGTTAATTATACAGGCAGTACTATCGCCGACTGTAGTTTCAACCATTCCAATTTATACAACTGCCATTTTATCAATACCATTATGAGGAATACGAATTTTGTTGATTGCACACTCACGTATGCGCATTTTGTCGGCTCATATCAGGAATTGGTATCTTTTAAGTCATCAAACACGGCCGAAGCGATTTTTACTATAAAGGATCTATAGAAACAGGCCGGCAGGCACGGCCTGTTTTCAACGTTTCGGTGCTGTATGGCTTTTCGGCTTTTTGCCTACAGGAAACAACCCCCAGGTCTGACCTGATTCACTGGAGTACCTTCAGCTCCGACTTCAAGATTGTGTCATCCACGAAAGAGATAATCTTTGTAATCCCGTGCTCCCGATGATACGCTCCACTGTACTTCCATTCACAAGGCTCTTTTACAAGTCCGGCTTTAACAGGGTTCTGGTCAATGTAGTTATACACGTTCCAGAAGTCCTTTTCGTCTGTTATTACCCGCGAATAGAACCTATCTCCCCAGAAATGTCCGGTCTTGTGGTTCATTTTGTTCTGCACCTCCTCCGGCTGAATGGACAGGAAGTCAAGCCTATGATCTAAAAAAGGGAGTATCATGGGAGCAAGAAGGGTTTTTACCAGAGAGTTTAAGGAACGGACAGTGGAACTTGCCCTGAACACAAACCGGTAGCAGCCGGAGATTGCCCAAGACCTTGGGATTAACTGGAATATGCTTGCGCAGTGGAAGCGGGAGAGGTATTAAGGCTGTGGATAAGTGAAAACGAAGGAGCGAATTTTGGATGAGGGTGGTAAACGACCTGCGCAGCTGTGGTATGAAAGATATCCTGATAGCCTGTATGGACGAATTGACCGGTTTTTCTGAAGCGGTTCGAGCCATGTTTCCTCACACACGGGTTCAGTTATGTATCGTCTACATGATTCGCAATTCCACGAACTATGTCTCGTATAAAGATTTGAAGAGAGTGTACGGTAACCTGTGTGAATATTTTACATATGCCTCAGAAATACGGCGAGCAGATATATACGACCAATGCGATTGAATCGTTGAATTACCAGTTTTCGGCCTTTTGGACGGATGAGAGTATATAGAAGATACTGTACTTGACGATACGGAACACGCTGGAGAAATGGAGGATGCCGATTGAGAACGAGGGATTGGCGCTTAAGCAAGAGAGCCATCGAGTTTGAAAAAGAATGAGTTCTGTTTTGATGATACTTTGCCATTTACACAAAATATCTGACATGCCCCGGGCACGGCCTGTCCTTTATCATCGCGGCAGATACTAAAGATAATCGAATTCGGAATCACCGCTTTCTATAATCTCCTACTTGTCATGAAGATCCTTTTTATGATATGGTATCAAATAATTCTATTATCAAGGAAGTTTTTGTATGTATTCATTCTTCTTAATGGCAGCACCTCCGGATGGAGGAGCCGCTGCTTCGGGAGGTGCGGCAAGTATG
>JAITAM010000045.1 GCA_031284085.1 Spirochaetaceae bacterium | reverse complement strand
ACAAACTTGGTTTCAAGGTTTGGCAGGGGAAGGACGTTGTAGTTATTGTCTATGGTTCCGCCGGTCTTTTGGTCAACAATCAGAGAAATGAAAAAACGCAGCTTGCTGATCTGTATGGCTATCGGCTGAATGTCAACGCCGTAAATACAGTTTTCTATCAAATACAGTTTACGCCCGTAGTTGCCGTATTGTCCGGTACTTTGCTCAAATACTTCCCGTATTTTTTGCAAGCGTTCTTTCCGTTCTCCTTCATCGCCTGTCCTATAGGCTTCTTCCGTGTCTTTCATTGCCATCCGAATTTGAATTTCCTTCCATTCGCAGTTTTCCGGATCGAGCTTCTCCAGAATAAAAACAAGTTTATTCAATATGCCCATGGGAAACGCGCCGGAACCGCAGGCGGGGTCAAGTATTTTACAATGATAAATCGCTTCTATCAGAAGCGGTACCTGCTCATCGGTAAAGGCGTTTTCCTCCGATTGGGAAAACAAGCGGTCAAGCCGTTCGTCTATGTTACTTATTTCACTCGTTTGATCATTCAATGCACCCTTAAAATATGCTTTAAGCGAAGAATCAACCATGTATTCAACGATTTCGCGAGGTGTGTAAAACGAGCCGGACTCTTTGCGGGCCGTGGCGCTGGTTTCTTCGTTAAAAGTTCCCAGCAGGTTTTCAAAGACTTTGCCCAAGAGTTCAGGGTCAAGCGCAATGTCAATGTCCTGCGGGGTGTTTTCTTCTATGGTAAAGTTATAACGATTAAAGAGGTCTATGATACCTTCGCGCTCACCGTCTCCCCAAAAGAGGCAATTGGGAATAAAGGCCGCTCGTCCGCTCTCTTGGCTGAAGCCGTCATTGTATTCTTTGGTGTCAAAGTTATCCAAACACTCAAAAAGACCACCGTTCAAAAAAGGAACGGACTCGAATTTCTTGATGAATTCGTTGCGCGGAATTTTTATCAAGGGACCGTCTTTATGATCGCGGTAATATGTTTTTATGCCGTAATGCGTTTTTCCTTCTTCTGCAAATGCACGTTCGGTAACTGCATTGTTCAAGGTGGCAAAAAATAGGTTTTGAAGTATTGCGTTATAGTAGTTTCCTTGTCTGTCGCTGTGAGGATCAAAAGAAGGCACTATGCTTTCTATTTCTTTTTTGTCGAAAATCCATTCGGGAATTAGTCCTTTCTGCTTGATAAACCACACGAAAATAAGACGGGTTATGAGGCGTATTAAATGAAGGCGATTGTCTTTCGTGGTGAGCTGCACCTTTGCCCCAACACCTTGCGGATATTTTACAGCAGGAACCGCAGATTCATCATACCATTTGAACAATTCCCGATAGAATTCTTTAGTAACAGCATCAATGGCAAAGCGTTTGGCTAGATCGTCAAAAGACTGGATTTTACCCTTGTCTTTATCTTTGGCCTTGCCAAAGAGCATGGCTTCTGGAGTGTGACGTTTGCAACCTTCCCCCAAAAGCCAAGAAAAGCGGCGGGGATTGGAGAAAGTGCGCTTTACCTGTTTAGTAGTTTTGCCAATATAATAATCGCTGGTTATGAGGGAAAGCCGCCATTGTGCAGAGTTTTCATTATAAAAGACGGCAAGAGCCCTTGAAGATACGTCATTGGTCTCGATAATCTTAAAAGATTCTCGTGAAAGACTTACTCGCGGGTCGTGGATACCTGAGTGTTTGAATTCATAGACGCTTAAATCCAGCGAGGGACAGGAACCCAGTTTGAGGGCACTTTTGATGACCGCATGAGGCTTGTCAATGGAAACGGCGTTCCGGCTTTGTTCAAAATCATCCGGAAGGAAATGGTCCGATAGAAAAGCAAGAAAATCGTTTTGGTTGTATTGTGCGGTAATGTCCACGTGTCTCTCCTATGTATTTATATTCGGTAGTGATCTACAAAGTATGATAGAGGAGTAAAGATAATATATGGTGGAGCTTATTCCAAAATAATCTGTACTGTGCGCTCATGTCCGTGTGTTTTTTCTTTGTATTATACATTCTTGCCGATTGAGCAGCGCTACTCGTATTTTTTCCCGCCGCTTCCATCATATAAATTGCTCGGATAAGAGGATTGTTTCCGTTTCGTTCATTATTTTACTATCTTTTCCAAGAATCGTGGCAAGATAGTTTTGCGTAACGATAGTTTTGAACTCGGTTATAGTTTTACTTGTATCTCCAAGATCAAGATCAAGCAGTTGCCTAATAAAATACAGCGGCAGGGCGTTCAATTCTGCGGCTGCTTTCTGCAGATTATCAAGGTAAAGACGATCTTCTTCAGCAAGGCTGCTTTTTTTGAGAAACCGAATTTTATTTATAAGCTTCGTCAGATTTTTTGAATAGCCTGTTTTTTCAGAAACGACACCGCTGAAACCTTTTGCTCTTTCATAAAGGTAGTAGAAATCTTCCATTACAGGTAGCGCCTTTTCGTCCGGCGATGCCTTAAAGAGGGAGAGCCCTTCAGAAGCGGATAGGACGCAGTTTGCGCCGTTTGCATCGGTAACCGTGAAACGGTAAGTATCGCCTTTTTTGGAGAATAGCAGGACCCCTTTTTCGTCCGATCCTGTAAATAATTCTCTTGAGACAGCTTTGCGTCCGGTACGGCAGCGTTGGGGCAGTTCAAGGGCTTGTTCTAGAATTTCATGGTCGTTTCTTTCAATCCGATAGAGTTCATTCCTGAATTGAGTTTCCCATGAGGGGGCTTCAGCTTTGGCTTTTGCTTTGCGGTATTCGTCGTTAAGGTAGCCTTCGGTAATTTCATCCGCGGTGAGTATTTTGGTGTCCGAACCGAAAATAGTTTGTATCAAGAGCATTTTGAAAGTGCTGATGCTTTTGGTGCGGCTTAGAGCCTCTCCTGTCGCACTGGGAAAAAAGTTATAAATAGTGAGTTTGTCAAAGACCTTTTTATTGATGCGGTTAATGCGGCCTACCCGCTGAATGACTCGTGTGGGGTTGTAGGGAATATCGTAATTGTAGATGGTTCCGGCACGGTGCAGGCTGAACCCTTCCGATATGGCATCGGTGGCGACAAGAATATCATAGTCGTTTTTTTGATTTTCCTCTTTTATTCCCGCATCGAAGTTCGCCTTAATAGCATCTTTGTTGTACTGTGTTTTTGAAGAATACTTGATAACCCGCAAATTCTGTTTTTTGAATTGCTCCTCAAGGTAATCAACGGTATCCATGAATTCAGAAAAAATGATTATCTTTCGGGTCGGCTCTTTTTTAAGAGAGTCCTGTATTTTCACAAGAATACCGTTGAATTTTGGGTCTTCTTTGTAGAAGGCGTTTTCCCATTCTGAATGGATGCTCTTAAAAAGAGCAATATCGCTTTCAATGTCCTTGATGAACTGCTCTTTTAACTCGTCGGCGTTTACCAGAATAAGCCCTTTCTCGATCTGCGCTGTTAATTTGCGTTGAAGAATATCATCTATATCTTCAATGAGCAGTGCACCGTCCAGTTCCTCATGTATGCTCTCTTCAAGAGAATCAAAATCAGGAAGCGTACTCTTTTTGTAGAGCGGTATTTTCTTAAAATTGTTATACCAGTTTTTTACATTGTTCATGGAAGCGATTATATTCTGTAATGTTTTCTTGAAACTATACACGGAACTTTCAAAACGGCGTACCAGTAAGCGGCGCATAAACAAAGCCATATTCCGCTGACCTTCTTGTGGGTTCGGGTTATCGAAGATTTTCCGGTACTTGTCGAGTATCTTTTCATCGTCTTTTAGGTATAAAAGTGGCTGATACCGAGCTCCTATAAACACTTTGCTTTCTGAATCAACGACCCCCGTAAGCTGATTTAAGGTTTCAAGGTACAACTCCGATAGTGGACCCAGTTCATATTCCTGCTCAGAAGGCGACTCCACATCAGAAAAAACGATATTCTGCCTCGCTAAGTCTTCTTTGTAGCGCTCGTCATTAAGCAGATCGATTCGTGTGCGACGGATAAGGACGGGCTGTAGAATATTTCTGATTTTTGTCGAAATCTCATGGGACTGAGTTCTAAACTCAGCTTCATTTATACTTTTGCGATACTCTGTTTTTAATTTTTTGTATTCGGCAATAAGCCGCTCCATTGTCGCACCTAGATTATTGACAACCTGAATCGTTGAATGTAACGGTATTTGGAATAATTTTATCAATGAAAAGATATCATCGGGACGGTTGTTAAACGGTGTTGCGGAAAGGAGCAAGACCTTGTTTCCTATACAAGCTTTGTGCAGCAGACCATAATCAAGAGTGTTTTCATTGCGGAAGCGATGAGCTTCATCAACGATGATGAGTTTTTCTTCAGTACCCTTTGCCGCTTCAACGGCTTCCTCAAGCTTGCCTGTAGAAACTATCTTGTAGCCCTGAAGTTCAAAATCAAAAGCAAAATCTTCCCATTGCCCGCTCAGATGGGGTGGGCAGATAATGACCGTCTTCATATTGAGATTGGCGGCAATGGTAACGGCAATAATACTTTTGCCTAGTCCTACAACGTCGGCTACAATACAGCCTGAATGCCGCTTGATTTTTTCTAAACCTTCGCTTACGGCATCGATCTGATAGGCAAGGTTCATATATTGGACATCGTTGGTATGGGTAAGACCGGCAGGGGTTTTTATTTCCTCGTTATTGTTGATCTTAAAATACTCGTACAATACCCGAACATAGATCAGATAAGGAGCGGGATATCCATCAAGCCACGTCCGTTTTATGACGGTTTTAAGGAATTCATCTTTTGTGGAAGCGTCGACAAGGGGTATCGCCTCGTCCCAGAGTTTGTTAAATAGTTCCTCCGCTTCGATATAATCTGAAATATCCGGACCGCCAAGCATGACATTTACTTCGGTTCTACCTTCAAGCCCTTGAAATGAAAGGTTACTGGAACCAACAATGACTCGACCCGGCTCTTTCTCATCAAATGAATGACTATCGTCGGCGGTAAATATGTACATTTTTGCATGATTGGGAGACTTTGTTTTCCTGACTTCAAGCGTGCCGTTATTGAGTTTTTCAATAAAGAATCTGAAAGCATTTTCGTGTTCCTGAGTGTCAAGGCTGTCCGCTTTATCGATGATGTTTTTCAGGTTCTCATAATAGGCACAACGGATTTCTATTTTTGAAAGATCCGTCGCCTTTCGTTCTCCGTCTGATAATGACGATTCATGGAGACAATTATGAATATCTACATCGGCATCCATGCCTACCAATATGCGTAAGTTTCTATCACCGATGGTCCTAAAAATCTTAATAAAGCCGGAAAAATAGAAAAAGCCGACCAAAAAATCAAGCTGTTTTGAAGTGGGTATGTAAATACCAAGCAAATCTTTGAGTAATTCATTTTGGTTTGTAATAAATCTCGACAATATCAGCTCCTGCTTTCAGTATTTTTCTGCTACTATAAATAGCTTATTCGCTATGGGGCGAATGGCTGAATTTACGTGAAACTTAGCTTAAGTAACGTGCAAAAATACTATCATGACATACAAGATTGGACAAGAAGAACTTATTCTCAGTCGGAAGCACCAGCAGTCTGTACCGCATTTATGGATTTATCAAAAAGTATTATCACCAACAGATTGTATTGATGCTTGACACGTTAAACACATAAGACTATACTGTGTTAGCTTTCGCTAACTAACATAACGTTCTACTACCCTCATAACAGAAGGAGAACTGCGGCTTGTTTTGTTAGTTAGCGCTAACTGCGATAATATAAGGAGTGAAAATGCAAGATACAAAAACAGTTTCTGCTCCCGTGCCGCACAAAACCGGCATGGCGCGGCTTTGGGAACTGGCGTTGCGGAAGAAGGCGCTGGTTATCACATCCTGCGTGTTTGCCGTGGCAAGCACGGTCCTTTCGTTCAGCCCGTTTATCGCCGTGTACTTCCTTCTCCGGGAACTGGTAACACACTCAGGCGGCGCAGGCACCCTTGATACGGCGCTCCTCATCCGGCTCGGCGCTCTGGCAGCAGGCGGGGCCGCAGGCGCTATTCTGCTTAACTTCATCGCCCTCATGTTTTCCCATGTCGCCGCCTTCACCACCCTCTACGACCTCAAGCTGGAATTTACCCGGCATATCGCTTCCCTGCCCCTGGGCTTCCATACCGGAAATTCCACAGGAAAGCTGCGGAAAATCGTGGACGAAAACATCGAAAAGCTGGAAGGTTTTATCGCCCATCAGCTTCCCGACATGACGGGTTCTTTTGCCATGCCGGTGTTTACCCTGATAATCCTTTTTGTCTTTGATTGGCGGCTGGGGCTGGCAAGCATGGTACCCATCATCATAAGCTACCTGATCCAAATGATCGCCATGAGTAATAAAAGTGCCCAGGTGTTTGTCAACAAATACCAGAATTCCCTGGAAGACATGAACAATGCGGCGGTAGAATATGTACGGGGAATTTCGGTGGTAAAGGTTTTTAACCAGACCATTTACAGCTTCCGTAAATTTTACCGGAACATCAAGGAATACGGCAGCTATGTGCTTAACTACACCA